>NZ_JAMFRV010000593.1 GCF_026224925.1 Pseudomonas sp.
AATAGGCAAGGTGTTGAACGCCTTTATCACTCTTGCGTCAGGGGCGAGCCGGGCAATCACTTCACTGCCGCTGTCTTCACCCAAATCCGCAACTTTGAAATCTGGCACGTAGCTGAGGAACGTATTGGTGGCATCGATCAAAATGCGCCCTCCCCACTTCGGTAATGCCGGTAACACTTGCGCTACGCTGACCCAAGGAATTGCCAGCAGGACCATGTCACAGGCTGCGGCTTGCTCCAGGGTCACCGCCTTGGCCTTATGGCCTAACCGGTGAATCAACGCTGTCAGGCTGGCCGGCCCTCTGCGGTTGCTGAGCAACACTTCATGGCCTGCGCGAATAAACCCTGCTGCGAGTGTTTCACCGACTGCCGCCGCACCGATAATTCCGATGTTCATAGATCCTCCTCACCACCGTGGAAAGAAATGGGCATACGTGCTGGCCCAAGCGCAGGATTATAGTCGGGCTGTGAATGCAGCACCGCGATGCTGCATTCGCTGGCGTGGGCCAGCACAAAAAAAATTCCAAGAACAATGAATAAACTCCTTAGTTCAGGTGTTCACTTACCGACACCCCCTTCTTTGCGCCACCTCGTCCTAAGGAGCAACGCTGATGAATACCCAATACATCGCAAAACCTGCCCGCCGGTCTTCCGCCTGGATCGTCGCCGGTTGTCTTGCCGCCGCGTTATTGAGCGCTCAGGTGCAGGCCTCGGGTGGCGGCAGCGACGAATCAGAAACGCCTAAAAAACCGAACTGCCCAAAGGGCCAGGTATACGACACCAAAACCAAGCACTGTGTGATGCAGACCAGTAGCCTGACACCGGACGCTGACAAAACCGACTACGCCTATCGCCTGGCCAAGGCCGGCCGTTACGAGGAGGCTCTGTCGCTGCTCGATACCCTCAAAGAGCCGAACACCGCTAAGGCGCTGAACTACCGCGGTTATGCCACCCGCAAGCTGGGCCGTACCGACGAAGGCATCAGCTATTATTTAAAATCCGTGGCGCTGGATCCTAAGTACGCGCAGGTTCGTGAATACTTGGGCGAAGCGTATGTCATCAAAGGCCAGGTCGACCTCGCCAAAGAACAGCTGGAAACCATCAAAACGCTGTGCGGCACGACGTGCGAGGAATACCGTGACTTGGCCCACGCCATCAATCACTCC
The DNA here is from genome assembly GCF_026224925.1 of Pseudomonas sp. Taxonomy (GTDB): domain Bacteria; phylum Pseudomonadota; class Gammaproteobacteria; order Pseudomonadales; family Pseudomonadaceae; genus Aquipseudomonas. The sequence continues at coordinate 1,166 of NZ_JAMFRV010000593.1, forward strand.
TCACGGACGTGACCGCTAGCGGGCATTTTTGGCCCGGCACAGTCCGGGCCGTCACTGCCCAGGTCATTTCGGAGGCCACCATCGCGAGCACTGTCGACACCAGCGCTATAGACATCAGGGCCGAGCTGGCCATGCACCTGGCGCGCTTGTGGCGTTATGGCTTGGTGCTGTCACGTCAACGGCACGTGGCCGATGACTTGGTGCAGGCGACCTGCGTTCGGGCGCTGGAACGAGCCGGCCAATTTGTGCCCGGAACGCGGCTTGATCGCTGGTTACTGACGATCATGCATTCAATTTGGCTGAATGAAGTCCGGTCCCAGCGCGTGCGTCAGGGCCAGGGCTTTGTTGATGCCCAGAGCACGCTGTCCTTCGATGGCGAGCAACACGTAGAAAGCCAAGTGCTGGCAAGCCAAGTTATCAAACGTGTTAACGCATTGCCTGAGGCCATGCGCGAAACGGTTTTTCTGGCGTACGTCGAAGGGCTTTCCTACCGCGAAGTGGCGCAAGTGCTGAACGTACCCATGGGGACCGTAATGAGCCGCCTCGCCAGCGCCCGCCTGAAACTGGCGGAGACCCACCCACCCGGCGCCGTCACCAGCGCATCGGCAGGAGACAGGCGATGACTGACA
>NZ_JAMFRV010000594.1 GCF_026224925.1 Pseudomonas sp.
CCAGGCCATGCACCAGCAGGCTCGCAAAAGACCTTCGGCAGCATGCGGCTGGGTTTTCAAACGACGTAAATAACCCCGCAGCCGATCACGGCCTGTTTTACCGCGATTAAACGCTAAAATCGCCCGCTGCTGGGCGGGCTCACTCAAGTCCATGCGGCGCATTTCCACGCGCGCTTGTTGAATATGTCCGTCGACTACACGGCCGTCGGTCTTGGCTAAGCGCCCGAGCAGGATGAACAATAATTCGTCATCACGGGGAACCGCTCGCCCGCCCAAACGCTCGCGCAAGTGTGCCCAACTGTGCAGGGCCAAACGCCGGTCCAACGCTTGGCCAAGTAATGCCCCGAGCAACGCGCCCGGAATACTGGCGATAGCAAACCCGGCTCCAGCACCGATCAACGTACTTGGCCACAGCATCTAGCGACTCACCGCAAGCAATCGCTCGACTTCAGCGAGACGTTCGTGGGTACCGACATCAACCCACTGCCCGCCGAAGTGTTCGCCCGAGACCAAGTCGTGCGCCATGGCTTTACGCAGTAGTGGCGCCAGCTTGAAGGCGCCCGCTTCACTGCCATCGAACAACTGCGGATGCAAAATGGCCATGCCGCTGTAGGTCAAACGCGGCGCGTTCTGGCTGTGCTCAACGTGACCGTCCACCAAGGCAAAATCACCCGCCAAGTGGTGCGCAGGGTTGTCCACAAGGACCAAGTGCGCCAACCCCGCGATAGGCCGATGCAGGTTAGCAAAGTCGTAGTCAGTCCAGATGTCGCCATTGACCACCAGAAACGGCTTATTACCCAGCAACGGCAGGGCGCGGAAAATTCCGCCACCGGTTTCCAGCGGCTCACCTTCTGCCGAATAACGAATGCTCAACCCAAACTGCTCCCCGTCACCGAGGTAGTCCTCGATCTGCTGACCCAGCCAGGCGTGGTTAATTACGACCTCGGTAAAGCCTGCCGCGTGTAAAGCCCGCAGGTGGTATTCAATCAATGGCACACCCCCGGCACGCACCAATGGCTTGGGCGTGTGCAAGGTCAGCGGGCGCAGGCGTTCGCCCTTACCCGCAGCGAGAATCATCGCCTTCATGCGTTTACTACCGTCATCTTCATACAGCTCCAACTGGTTGACGCAGACTTGCCAACAACTCACCCAGCTCAGCCAGCTCCGGTCGCCGTGCCAATACCGCTTCTATATAAGCAAAGAAACGGGGCACGTCAGCCAAGTAGCGAGGCTTGCCATCACGGTGGCAAATGCGCGCAAAAATACCGATCACCTTCAAATGCCGCTGCACGCCCATCAAATCACTGGCACGCAGAAAGTCTTCAAATTCGTTTTGCACTGGAATACCCAGCTTTCCGGCGGCTTGCCAGTATGCCCTCAGCCAGCCTTCCACACGCTCTTCAGGCCAGCTCAGGAACGCATCCTTAAACAGGCAAGTCACGTCGTAAGTCACCGGGCCATATACCGCATCCTGGAAATCCAGCACGCCGGGATTCGGCTC
>NZ_JAMFRV010000595.1 GCF_026224925.1 Pseudomonas sp.
GCTGGTACAGGCCGAGCGTCTGTCGAGCTTATGGCTGGATATTCGCGGGCAACTGCTGGTGATCGCGGCACTGGCTTCAGCAAGCCACTATGCGCTGTATAGATGGTTGCCGGACGCGGTGCGTTGGCAATTGTTGAGTTATCTGGTCTTGGCGTTGTCAGGCCTGTTGCTGGTGATTCAGCCGGTGCCTGGTGGTGAAAGCGGCAGGGCGTGCGATGCACGCCCTTGACCGATTTTTGTACGGCTTATATGAGCTATACAGCCCGGTGTACGTTGGACAGTAGCTTTTTTACCTTGGCGTTCTTGCGATAAATCAACGCCATTTTACCGATGATTTGCACTAAATCCGCTTTGCCGACTTTGCATAACTCTGCAATGAGCGCCAGGCGGCTTTCGCGGTCGAGGATGTTGAGCTTGATTTTAATCAGCTCGTGATCGCCCAATGCGCGTTCCAGTTCGGCTGCAACACCTTCAGTCAAACCATTGTCAGCCACAGTCAATACCGGTTTCAGATGGTGGCCAATGGATTTGTATTGTTTCTTCTGCTCTTGAGTGAGCGGCATAATCTGACCCCTGCGTCTGATCTTGTAAAAAGCGGCGGCCAGTTTACCCGAGCGAGTCCGGGACCGCCCAGTTAATCACGACTCGTTTATTTTTGAGGTGCCCTGTGGCCCGTTCCAAAACAAGCCATAATTGGTTAAAAGAACACTTCGATGACCATTACGTCAAAATGGCGCAAAAAGATGGGTATCGTTCGCGTGCCAGCTACAAGCTGTTGGAGATCCAGGAAAAGGACCGCCTGATCCGCCCTGGCATGACCGTAATCGACCTAGGCGCCGCGCCAGGCGGCTGGTCGCAGGTCACCAGTCGTCTGATTGGCGGCCAGGGGCGCTTGATTGCTTCCGACATCCTTGAGATGGACAGCATCCCGGATGTGACCTTTATTCAAGGGGATTTCACCGAGGATGCCGTGCTAGCACAAATCCTTGAGGCGGTAGGTAATACACAAGTAGACCTTGTGATTTCCGATATGGCCCCCAATATGAGTGGACTGGCTGCTGTTGACATGCCGCGTGCTATGTTTCTTTGCGAGCTGGCACTCGATTTGGCTGGTCGGGTATTGCGTCCGGGTGGTGATTTTCTAGTCAAGGTTTTTCAAGGCGATGGTTTCGACGAGTTTCACAAGTCGGTTCGCAAGGTTTTTGACAAGGTCCAGATGCGCAAGCCCGCGGCTTCACGTGATCGGTCCCGCGAGCAGTATTTGCTGGGTCGTGGATTTCGCGGCATCAAAGGGGCTGAAAGCGACGAGCGACTTTGATGCAGAGGCGATAGCTTTTATTAAATAGCCTTGTCAGCGAAGCATAAACGAACATGCTGTAGTCAAAGTTTCACAAAGGGTTACAGACGGCGCCTGCAACACCCGCAGGTAATGTAGTAAGTTAGGCCGGTGAAATCATGCGAGGCACGCTCCAGCGTGGGGCTTGCTTCAGAGGGTAGCTAATTGAACGATATGGCAAAGAATCTGATCCTGTGGTTGATCATCGCGGCTGTCCTGGTGACAGTGATGAACAACTTCTCAAGTCCAAACGAGCCGCAAACCCTCAATTATTCTGAGTTCATCCAGCAGGTTAAGGATGGCAAGGTCGAGAAGGTTGCCGTTGACGGCTACGTCATCACCGGTAAGCGTGCTGATGGCGATAGCTTCAAGACCATTCGTCCGGCGATTCAGGACAACGGTCTTATTGGTGACCTGGTTGATAACAACGTGGTTATCGAAGGCAAGCTGCCAGAACAGCAGAGCATTTGGACTCAGCTGTTGGTCGCAAGCTTCCCGATCCTGGTGATCATCGCCGTCTTCATGTTCTTTATGCGGCAGATGCAGGGTGGTGCTGGCGGTAAAGGCGGCCCAATGAGCTTCGGTAAGAGCAAGGCACGATTGCTTTCCGAAGATCAGGTCAAGACTACGCTGGGTGATGTTGCCGGTTGCGATGAAGCCAAAGAAGAAGTTGGCGAGCTGGTTGAGTTCCTCCGCGATCCAGGCAAGTTCCAGCGTCTGGGAGGGCGGATCCCTCGCGGTGTGCTGATGGTCGGTCCTCCGGGTACTGGTAAAACCTTGCTGGCCAAGGCGATTGCCGGCGAAGCCAAGGTGCCATTCTTCACGATTTCTGGTTCTGACTTCGTTGAAATGTTCGTGGGCGTCGGCGCAAGTCGGGTCCGGGATATGTTCGAACAAGCCAAAAAACACGCTCCTTGCATCATTTTCATCGATGAAATCGACGCAGTCGGTCGCCATCGTGGTGCGGGCATGGGCGGTGGTCACGACGAGCGCGAGCAGACTCTCAACCAGTTGCTGGTAGAGATGGACGGCTTTGAAATGAATGACGGCATCATTGTCATTGCTGCGACTAACCGTCCAGACGTACTCGACCCAGCACTGCTGCGTCCGGGTCGTTTCGACCGCCAGGTTGTGGTCGGCTTGCCGGATATTCGTGGCCGCGAGCAAATTCTCAAGGTCCACATGCGCAAAGTGCCCATGGGCGAAGACGTTAACCCGGGTGTCATTGCCCGTGGTACGCCAGGCTTCTCTGGTGCTGACTTGGCCAACCTGGTCAACGAAGCGTCGCTGTTTGCTGCTCGTACCGGCAAACGCATCGTTGAGATGAAAGAGTTCGAGCTGGCCAAAGACAAGATCATGATGGGCGCTGAGCGCAAATCCATGGTCATGTCCGAGAAGGAAAAACGAAACACCGCTTATCACGAAGCCGGTCACGCCATTGTCGGTCGCGTTGTGCCAGAGCATGACCCGGTTTACAAAGTGTCGATCATTCCTCGTGGTCGGGCGCTGGGTGTCACGATGTTCCTCCCTGAGGAAGATCGCTACAGCCTGTCCAAGCGTGCGTTGATCAGTCAGATTTGCTCGCTGTACGGTGGCCGTATCGCCGAAGAAATGACCTTGGGCTTTGACGGTGTTACCACCGGCGCATCCAACGACATCATGCGAGCCAGCCAGATTGCTCGGAACATGGTGACCAAGTGGGGTCTGTCCGAGAAGCTTGGTCCATTGATGTATGCCGAAGACGAAAACGAAATGTTCCTCGGTCGCGGCGGTGGTGGTCAGAGTTCCAGTGTTTCTGCCGAGACTGCGAGACTTATCGATTCTGAAGTGCGCAGTATCATTGATCATTGCTACGGGTCGGCTAAGCAGATTCTTACGGATCACCGCGACAAGCTGGACGCTATGGCTGACGCACTGATGAAGTACGAAACCATCGATGCTGAACAGATCGACGACATCATGGCCGGCCGGGCTCCTCGCGAACCTCGCGATTGGGGTCAGGGTGGCTCAGGTACCCCGGTAGCTCCTCTGGACCCACGTCCAGAAACGCCTATCGGCGGCCCTGCTGCTGAAATCTAAGGCCTGACATGACTTCTGCGCTGTACCCAACCCGGTTGCCTTGCGGCAATCGGGTTCTTGATTTAGCCCATACGCACGTTATGGGCATCTTGAATGTCACCCCAGACTCTTTCTCCGATGGCGGTCGCTTCAGTCAGCGTGATGCTGCCTTGCGTCATGCCGAAGCGATGGTGGTTGCGGGAGCGACGTTGATCGATGTCGGTGGCGAGTCCACTCGGCCAGGCGCGCGCGTGGTGTCGCCACTCGAAGAGTTGGAGCGAATCGCGCCTGTTGTCGAACTGATCAACCGTGAGCTGGACGTCATCATTTCAGTCGATACGTCCACACCAGCGGTCATCCGCGAGACCGCGCGCCTTGGCGCTGGCCTGATCAACGATGTGCGTTCGCTGCGCCGAGACGGTGCTTTGGACGCGGCAGCTGCCACGGGTTTGCCAGTGTGCCTGATGCATATGCGTGGCGAGCCTGGAGATATGCAGGATAATCCGCACTATCAAGACTTGATGGCTGAAGTGAGTGCGTTTCTGCTTGAGCGGATGCAGCAATGCGCAGCCGTCGGAATACCCAATGAGCGAATCATCCTTGACCCGGGATTCGGGTTTGCCAAGAGCCTTCAGCATAACTTGAGTCTGTTCAAGCATATGGAAGGGCTGCACGCCCTTGGCAGGCCGCTGTTGGTTGGCGTGTCGCGCAAGAGCATGATTGGGCAGGCTCTCGGCCGCCCTGTCGCAGAGCGGCTGTACGGTGGCCTGGCTCTAGCGGCCTTGGCCATGGTCAAGGGTGCGCGCATCTTGCGTGTGCACGATGTTGCCGAAACCATCGACGTGGTGCGAATGATCGCTGCTGTCGAGTCGGCTGAATAAGAATGATGGAGCATCTATGACTAGAAAATATTTTGGCACCGACGGCATTCGTGGTCGGGTTGGCCAATTTCCGATCACTCCGGATTTCATGCTCAAACTTGGTTGGGCGGTAGGGATCGCATTTCGCCGGCTAGGCGCTTGCAGGGTTCTGGTGGGTAAAGACACTCGGATTTCTGGTTACATGTTCGAGTCAGCCCTGGAGGCCGGTCTTTCCGCTGCTGGGGCTGATGTGATGCTGTTGGGGCCGATGCCGACGCCGGCAATCGCCTACCTGACGCGTACCTTCCACGCTGAAGCTGGCATTGTGATCAGTGCGTCGCACAACCCGCATCACGATAATGGGATCAAGTTTTTCTCCGGTCTGGGCACTAAGCTTCCGGATGAAGTAGAGATGATGATCGAAGAATTGCTCGACACGCCAATGACGGTGGTCGAATCGGAAAAACTCGGCAAAGTGTCGCGCATCAACGATGCCGCCGGTCGTTATATCGAATTCTGTAAAAGCAGCGTTCCCACCAGCACTGATTTTGCTGGCCTGAAGCTGGTGGTCGATTGTGCGCATGGCGCGACGTACAAGGTCGCCCCCAACGTCTTTCGCGAGCTGGGCGCTCAAGTGACTGTGTTGTCCGCAGCGCCTAATGGTTTGAACATCAACGATGACTGCGGCTCGACCCACATGGGTAATCTGCAGGCTGCGGTGCTGGCAGAGCAGGCCGATCTGGGCATTGGTTTTGACGGTGATGGCGATCGGGTACTGATGGTCGATCACACGGGCGCGCTGGTCGAAGGTGACGACCTGTTGTTTATCATTGCCCGGGATTTGCAGGAGCGGGGTAGGCTGCAAGGTGGTGTTGTCGGGACCTTGATGACCAACTTGGGTGTTGAGTTGGCGTTTGCTGAACTCAACATTCCTTTTGTGCGAGCCAGCGTGGGCGATCGTTATGTAACCGCTGAACTACTGGAGCGCAATTGGCAGTTGGGTGGTGAAAACTCGGGGCATATCGTTTGCTTCCAGCACACCACTACCGGTGACGCAATCATCGCTGCGCTGCAAGTACTCTTGGCGTTGCGTCGGCGCGGCGAGAGCCTGGCGTTGGCGCGTCAATCATTGCGTAAGTGCCCTCAGGTGCTGGTGAACGTGCGTTATGAGGGCGATATCGATCCAGTTGAGCATCCGGCAGTGCAGGAGGCGTGCGAGCGAGTGACGGTCGCTATGGGCGGTCGTGGCCGTGTGCTACTACGCAAGTCTGGCACCGAACCGTTAGTTCGCGTAATGGTAGAAGGTGATGACGAGGTTATGGTTCGCGGTTACGCCGATGAGCTGGCAAAACTAGTTACTGAAGTTTGCGCCTGATTTCGGCTTGCCAGTGTTGTTGCGGTTGGGTAACATCTGCGCCCACTTTGACCGACGAGGTATAGCATGCGTCGCATAATGGTAGCTGGTAACTGGAAAATGCACGGTACCCGCGCCAGCGTCGCTGAGCTGACCAAAGGCCTTCGTCATCTGGTCCTGCCGAGCGGTGTTGATGTAGCGGTTTTTCCACCGTTTTTGTACGTTAATCAAGTGATCGACGGGCTAGACGGCACATCGATCGCGGTGGGTGCACAAAATTCTGCGGCCGAGGCATCGCAAGGTGCCTTGACCGGTGAAATCGCGCCGAGTCAGCTGGCTGATGCGGGCTGTACCTTTGTGTTGATCGGGCACTCCGAGCGCCGCCAGATAATGGGTGAGCAAGACGAGTTGCTGAATCGCAAGTTTGCTGCGGCTCAGGCGTGTGGTTTGACGCCGGTGCTGTGTGTAGGGGAAACCCTGGTGCAGCGCGATGCAGGCAAGACGCTTGAAGTTGTAGGGCGTCAGCTGAGTAGCATCATCGAAGCGCTAGGCGTTGGTGCTTTTGTAAATGCAGTCATCGCTTACGAGCCAGTCTGGGCCATCGGCACCGGGTTGACTGCATCGCCCCAACAGGCGCAGGAAGTGCACGCAGCCATTCGTGCGCAGTTGGCGGCAGAGAATGCTGAGGTCGCGCAAGGTGTGCGGCTTCTTTATGGCGGCAGCGTGAAGGCGGCCAATGCGGCTGAACTGTTCGGCATGCCGGATATCGATGGGGGGCTCATTGGTGGAGCGTCCCTGAATGCAGATGAGTTCGGTGCGATTTGTCGCGCCGCGGGAAACTGAAAAAATGCTGGAAACAGTCGTAGTCGTTTTTCATCTGTTGGGCGCCTTGGGTGTTATCGCTCTGGTATTGCTTCAGCAGGGCAAGGGTGCGGACGCTGGTGCGTCTTTCGGTGCAGGGGCTTCAAATACTGTATTCGGAAGCCAAGGTTCCTCTACCTTTCTCAGTAAATTTACTGCTATACTCGCCGCTGGTTTTTTCATAACCAGCTTGGGGTTAGGTTACTTTGCTAAAGAGAAAGCTCACCAGCTGACTCAAGTAGGTTTGCCAGATCCAGCGGTATTGGAAGTACCACAGCAAAAGCCGGTGGCAAGTGATGTGCCGGTGCTAGAAGCGCAAAAGCCAGCAGTTGTTCCTGCTGACGTCCCTCAAGCGCCAAAGCAGAAGTAAGCTAGGTCAGGCGACTGATTCAGGGGTCGCCGAAAAGTAGTATTGCCGAGGTGGTGGAATTGGTAGACACGCAACCTTGAGGTGGTTGTGCCCAATGGGTGTAGGGGTTCGAGTCCCCTTCTCGGTACCAATTATCAGGAAAGCCCGCAGTCGCGGGCTTTCTTGTCGGTGGAGGTTTGATTGACCCTGCAAGGGATCGGTCGTATACTTCCGCCCCAGCTTTGTCGCGGGGTGGAGCAGTCTGGTAGCTCGTCGGGCTCATAACCCGAAGGTCGTTGGTTCAAATCCAGCCCCCGCAACCAGTTTTAGCGGAGCCCCTTTTTAGGGGCTTTTTGTTAGCTGGACAGTTTATAACGCCGCTATTCAACGGCGTTTCAGGGATGGGCGTTTCGCCCATTTTTTTATTTGCATCGCATGCACAAGGGGGTTCAGGTGTCGAGCAAGCTAGAACAGTTGCAGGCCTTGGTGGCCCCGGTGGTCGTGGCCCTGGGCTATGAATGCTGGGGTATTGAGTTTTCGGCTCAAGGTCGCCACTCAATGTTGCGCGTTTATATCGATAAAGAAGGCGGCGTTTTGGTGGATGACTGCGCAATAGTCAGCCGTCAGATCAGCGGAGTTTTGGACGTAGAAGATCCAATCGCCGTTGAATACACGCTTGAAGTTTCTTCTCCTGGCATGGAACGCCCGCTGTTCACTCTTGAACAGTTTGCTTCGCACGCCGGTGACCAAGTGAAAATAAAGCTGCGTTCACCCTTCGAGGGTCGGCGTAACTTTCAGGGTCTTCTCCGCGGGGTGGAGGAGCAAGATATTGTGGTGCAGGTTGAAGACCACGAATTCTTGTTGCCGATCGACTTGATCGACAAAGCCAACATTATTCCCAGTTTTGACTGAGACGCGGATCCCGCGGATCCAATGGCTTGCGAAAGGCGAGGCGTACGATGAGCAAAGAAGTACTGCTGGTTGTTGAGTCGGTGTCCAATGAAAAGGGCGTTCCGGCAGGTGTTATTTTTGAAGCGCTGGAGCTGGCTCTTGCCACTGCTACCAAAAAGCGTTTTGAAGATGAAGTTGAACTGCGTGTGGAGATTAATCGCCAGACGGGTAACTACGAGACGTTCCGTCGCTGGACAGTTGTCGAAGATGAAGATCTCGACGACCCGGCACACGAACTGGCTGTAGATCAGGCTCAGGAAAAACAGCCGGGTGCTGTAGCCGGCGATGTAGTCGAAATCAAAATCGACTCTATCGAGTTTGGTCGGATCGCTGCGCAGACTGCTAAACAAGTCATCGTGCAGAAAGTTCGCGAAGCCGAGCGCGCTCAAGTGGTAGATGCGTACCGCGAGCGTCTGGGTGAAATCATTTCCGGTACTGTTAAAAAGGTTACGCGTGACAATGTCATCGTCGACCTGGGTAACAATGCTGAAGCGTTGTTGGCGCGTGAAGACATTATTTCGCGGGAAACTTTCCGTGTGGGTGTCCGCGTTCGTGCACTGCTTAAAGAAATTCGCACTGAAAACCGTGGCCCTCAGCTGATTCTGTCGCGTACTGCGCCAGAGATGCTGATCGAGCTTTTCCGGATTGAAGTACCGGAGATTTCCGAAGGTCTCATCGAGGTGATGGCTGCCTCTCGTGACCCGGGTTCGCGTGCAAAAATCGCAGTTCGCTCCAAGGACAAACGAATCGATCCGCAAGGCGCTTGTATCGGCATGCGTGGTTCGCGCGTTCAAGCTGTTTCCGGCGAATTGGGTGGCGAGCGTGTGGATATCGTGCTTTGGGACGACAATCCGGCGCAGTTCGTGATCAACGCCATGTCGCCTGCTGAAGTAGCGGCGATTATCGTCGACGAAGATGCCCATGCAATGGACATCGCCGTTGGCGCAGACAATCTGGCTCAGGCCATTGGTCGCGGCGGCCAGAACGTTCGTTTGGCTAGCCAGTTGACTGGCTGGACCTTGAACGTCATGACCGAATCGGACATCCAGGCTAAGCAGCAAGCTGAGACCGGCGATATCCTGCGCAACTTTATCGAAGAGCTGGAAGTCGATGAAGACCTTGCACAGGTTCTGGTTGATGAAGGCTTTACTAGCCTGGAAGAGATTGCCTACGTACCGGTGGAAGAAATGCTCAACATCGACGGCTTTGACGAAGAAACCGTCAACGAGCTTCGCGCTCGGGCCAAGGATCGGTTGTTGACTAAAGCCATCGCTACTGAGGAAAAGCTGGCAGACGCCCATCCGGCCGAAGACCTGCTCTCGCTTGAGGGTATGGACAAGGATTTGGCGATGGAACTGGCGGTGCGCGGCGTAGTTACCCGCGAAGACCTGGCCGAGCAGTCTATTGACGACCTGCTCGACATCGACGGCATTGACGATGATCGTGCCGGCAAGTTGATCATGGCCGCCCGAGCCCATTGGTTCGAGTAATTAGGCGCGGCCTGAGGAGAGAAGTGCATGACGCAAGTCACGGTGAAAGAACTGGCCACAGTGGTCGACACACCGGTAGAGCGCCTGTTACAGCAGATGCGTGAGGCAGGTCTGCCGCACACCGCCGCCGAGCAAGTTGTGACCGATATAGAGAAACAAGCCCTGTTGACGCATTTGAAAAGCGGTCACAAGGCCAAAGTGGAAGCGCCGCGCAATATCACGTTGCAGCGCAAAACCACTAGCACCCTGCGTGTTGCTGGCAGCAAAAGCATCAGCGTTGAAGTGCGTAAAAAGAAAGTGTTTGTACAACGCAGCCCGGAAGAAATTGAAGCCGAGCGCAAGCGTGAGCTTGATGAGCGTCGTGCTGTAGAAAACGCTGCGCGCCAGAAGGTTGAAGAAGAAGCCAAGCGTCGCACCGAAGAAGATTCGCGTAACCAGCCTGCTGCTGCGCAATCGACTCCAGCCGCAGCTCCTGCTGTTGCACCTGCTCCTGTAGCCGAACCTGTGCGTGAAGCGCCGGTTGCTGCCGCTCCAGTTGCCGATGCACGCAAAAGGAATGACGAACAGCGTCGTCCAGACAAACCGCGCGCCGATGACAACAATCGTCGTAGCGCTGGTGGTGATGGCGACCGCAAAAACGCGCCGCATCGCGCCTCTGTTAAAGAGAAAGCGCCAGCGCCACGTGTTGCGCCACGTACTACCGACGAAGAAAGCGACAGCTTCCGTCGTGGTGGTCGCGGCAAGGCCAAGCTGAAGAAGCGTAACGCTCACGGTTTCCAGAGCCCAACCGGCCCTGTAGTTCGCGACGTTGCCATCGGCGAGACGATCACCGTCGGCGAGTTGTCTGCGCAGATGTCGGTCAAGGCTGCTGAAGTCATCAAGTTCATGTTCAAGATGGGCACTCCGGTGACCATCAACCAGGTACTGGATCAGGAAACTGCCCAGTTGATCGCCGAAGAGTTGGGCCACAAGGTCAAACTGGTTAGCGACAATGCCCTGGAAGATTCGTTGGCCGAATCGCTGAAGTTCGAAGGTGAGACGTTCTCCCGTGCGCCAGTCGTGACCGTAATGGGCCACGTTGACCATGGTAAAACCTCGCTGCTCGACTACATTCGTCGCGCCAAGGTTGCAGCTGGCGAAGCCGGCGGCATCACCCAGCACATCGGTGCGTACCACGTTGAAACTGACCGTGGCATGGTGACTTTCCTCGACACCCCTGGTCACGCTGCGTTTACCGCAATGCGTGCTCGTGGTGCCAAGGCCACCGACATCGTGATTCTGGTTGTAGCTGCAGACGACGGCGTTATGCCGCAGACCATCGAAGCTGTTCAGCACGCAAAGGCCGCCGGTGTACCGTTGGTTGTAGCAGTGAACAAAATCGACAAGCCGGGTGCTGATCTCGATCGTATCCGTAGCGAATTGTCTGTTCACGGTGTTACGTCTGAAGAATGGGGTGGCGACACGCCTTTCGTATCGGTTTCCGCGAAAGTGGGTACCGGTGTAGACGAACTGCTGGAAGCGGTTCTGTTGCAAGCTGAAGTGTTGGAACTGAAAGCAACTCCGTCGGCTCCTGGCCGTGGCGTTGTGGTTGAATCGCGTCTCGACAAAGGTCGTGGTCCGGTTGCAACTGTTCTGGTTCAAGACGGTACGTTGCGCCAAGGCGATATGGTGCTGGTCGGTTCGAACTATGGCCGCATCCGCGCCATGCTCGACGAGAACGGCAAGCCGATCAAGGTGGCCGGTCCTTCCATCCCTGTCGAGATTCTCGGCCTGGACGGTACTCCGGAAGCAGGTGACGAACTCAGCGTACTGTCTGACGAGAAGAAAGCCCGTGAAGTGGCTCTGTTCCGTCAAGGCAAGTTCCGCGAAGTCAAACTGGCTCGTGCTCACGCCGGCAAGCTGGAAAACATCTTCGAGAACATGGGCCAGGAAGAGAAGAAGACGCTTAATATCGTCCTCAAATCTGACGTCCGTGGTTCTTTGGAAGCGTTGAACGGTGCCTTGAATGGCCTGGGTAACGACGAAGTGCAAGTGCGTGTAGTTGGTGGCGGTGTCGGTGGTATCACCGAGAGCGACGCAAACCTGGCATTGGCTTCCAACGCTGTACTGTTCGGTTTCAACGTGCGTGCCGATGCTGGCGCTCGCAAGATTGTCGAGCAGGAAGGTCTGGATATGCGTTACTACAACGTAATCTACGACATCATCGAAGACGTCAAGAAAGCCCTCACCGGTATGCTTGGCAGCGACGTCCGGGAGAACATCCTGGGTATTGCTGAAGTGCGTGACGTGTTCCGTTCGCCGAAGTTTGGCGCGATCGCTGGTTGTATGGTTCTTGAAGGTGTTGTTCACCGTAACCGTCCAATCCGTGTACTGCGTGAAGACATCGTTATCTTCGAAGGCGAGCTGGAATCCCTGCGCCGCTTCAAAGATGACGCTTCCGAAGTACGTGCCGGCATGGAATGCGGTATCGGCGTGAAGAGCTACAACGACGTTAAAGTCGGTGACAAGATCGAAGTCTTCGAGAAGGTCCAAGTGGCTCGCAGCCTCTAAGTCGCGAGCTTCAAGAGCCATGGTTGGCGCGCAGCATGCAAATGCACCGCGTCAATCATGGGCTCTAAACGCAACGCCCGGTCCGACTTCCGTCAGGCCGGGCGTTTGCCGCTTTCAGACCGTGAGGGTTTCGCCCCAGGTCGGTGACAGGTAGTAGACATGGCAAAAGAATATAGCCGTACCCAACGTATTGGCGATCAGATGCAGCGCGAGCTGGCTCAATTGATTCGCCGTGAGATCAAAGATCCACGCGTCGGCCTGGTGACTATCACCGCCGTCGACGTTAGTCGTGATGTCGGTCATGCGAAGATTTTCATGACCGTGATGGGCCAAGACAGCGCCGAAGAAATTGCGCAGACCATTAAGGTGCTTAACTCTGCGGCAGGTTTCCTGCGCATGCAGTTGGCCCGTGAAATGAAATTGCGCAGCGTTCCGCAGCTGCACTTCCACTACGACGAAAGCGTCGTGCGTGGCGCTCACCTTTCGGCGCTCATCGAGCGTGCTGTTGCCGAAGATGGTCAGCACCCGGAAGGCGCTCCGCAAAGCATTACGCCAGACAGTGACAAGCCAGAAACCAGCAAGGAGTAGCGCACATGGCTCAGGTCAAGCGTATACGCCGCAATGTCAGTGGGATCATCCTGCTCGACAAACCGCTGGGTTTTACTTCCAACGCAGCCTTGCAAAAGGTTCGTTGGTTGCTTAATGCGGAAAAAGCTGGCCATACCGGCAGCCTTGATCCGCTGGCAACAGGTGTATTGCCGCTGTGCTTTGGTGAGGCGACAAAGTTCTCCCAGTAC
>NZ_JAMFRV010000060.1 GCF_026224925.1 Pseudomonas sp.
CAACCTTCCCGTGCAACTGCTTCAGCGTCGCCTGACTGAAACCAGTGCCCACCCGGCCAGCATAAATCAGCCCCGGATGTTCGCCCTCTTCATTGACTGCCAGTAGCAAAGCGCCAAAACCACTGCGACTGCCTTGCGGTCGTGTGTAACCCACAATCACGAATTCTTGACGCAAACGACATTTGAGCTTGATCCAATCGGTACTGCGTTTGGACGTGTAGAGACTGCCCAGCCGTTTGCCGATAACACCCTCCAGCGACATGGCGCTGGCGCTTTCGACGATATCCCTAGGGTTGGCGGTGAACGCGTCGGAAAAGCGTAAAAGCCGGCTGCGCTGCGCATCAATCAGTTTTTTCAGTGCGGCGCGACGTTGCTCTACCGGCACTTGCCGCAGGTCCTCGCCGTTGATAAAGGGCGCGTCGAACAGAAAATAAACGACGTCTTTACTGCGACCGATGTCGAACGCGTTTTGCAGTGCCTGGAAATCCGGCAAGCCCTTGTCATTGAGCATCACCACCTCGCCGTCGAGCCAAGTGTCTTTGAGGCCCATGGCAGCCAGCGCCCTTGCTTGCAAAGGCAAACGATCGGTCCAGTCTTTATCGTTGCGACTGAGCAGCCGCACATGGCCATCACCGAAGTGAGTGAGGATTCGGTAACCGTCGAATTTAATTTCATATAACCAATCGCCGCTGGGCGGTTTGTCTACCAACGTGGCGAGCTGCGGCGCCAGCTTTTCCGGGACGCTAGTGACTACGGCTTTCGGTTTAGCTTTCACCGTTTTTTTTACCGGCTTGGTTTTTCCGACACGTTTGCCGCTGACCACGCTTTTCGGCAGCGCTTCAACGATGTCGTACTCGTCGCCGGGTCGGGCAATTTCGTCTTTTTCCTTGATCAACAACCACTGTTCCTTGTCGCCGCTGCCATTGAGCCGCGTGCGCACCAGCGCCCATTCTCCGGTCAATTTCTCACCGACCAAGGTAAATTTGAGTTTGCCTTCCTTGTAGGTTTCCTGCGGATCACCGTGTGGCTGCCAGATGCCACGATCCCAAACGATCACATCACCCGCGCCGTATTGGCCTTGCGGGATGCTGCCTTCGAAGTTTGCGTACCCCAACGGGTGGTCCTCAACATGCACCGCCAGGCGTTTATTTTTCGGGTCCAGACTTGGCCCCTTTGGCACCGCCCAACTTTTCAACGTGCCGTCCAGTTCCAGGCGAAAGTCATAGTGCAAATTGCGCGCATCATGCTTGTGGATAACAAAACTCAAGGCCTTGCTGCGGCCTCGAGTCGGCTTATCATCGGAAACTTCAGACGGCTCTGACGTCACGTCGAAGTTGCGTTTGCGAACGTATTCACTTAACGGCTTGGCCATATTCACTACCTTGCGCTGGACTGGAACGGACACGTGCGTGCAACAGTGTCCTCAACTCAGATCAAGAAACTTTGGTGGTCTTCTTTCGAGCCGGCGCCCGTCGTTTCGCCGGCGCGGCTGCGGTTTTTTTCTCAGAGGATTTAGCCGGCGTGGCAGCACTTTTGCCGCCTAGGCTGCGTTTGAGCAATTCGGTAAGGTCGATAACATTCGCGCTTTTGCGTTCGGTTTCGCCAGCGTCGGTTTCAACATCTTCAATTTTGCCCTCACGCGCCTTGGTCTCGACCAATTGCATGATTTTTTCCTCGAAGGTGTCGCGGTATTCATCGGGCTGCCAATCAACGCTCATGTCCTTGACCAAGCGCTTAGCCATGTCGCGCTCACTTTTGCTCAACGTTGCCTCGGTGACCGCTTCGGTCAATTCAAGGGTGTCGAGCCCGCGGACCTCGGCAGGCCAGCGAAGAATCACCAGGACCATGGCGCTATCCAGTGGCATCACCGCCGCCAAATGTTGACGGGTGTGCAGCACAACGTTTGCCAAAGCGACTTTTTTGGTATCGACCAAGGTTTCACGGAGCAACGCGTAAACCTTCTCGCCGCGCTTGTCGGGGGTCAGGAAGTAGGGGGTGTCGATGTTCTGCAGGGGGATTTGTTCACTGTCGACAAAGCCGAAAATCTCGATGGTTTGCGTAGATTTGGGGTGGGCAGAGCGAATTTCGTCTTCGCTGAGCACAACGTAGCGACCCTTCTCGTACTGCACACCTTTGACGATATTTTCCTTGGTCATGTCTTTACCGGTGACCTTATTGATCCGCTTATAGCCAACCGGGTCCATGCTGCGCTTGTCGAGCCAATCGAAATCCACCCCTTTCGAAGACGTCGCAGAGACCAGCGCGACCGGTATATGCACCAGACCGAAACTGATCGCGCCCTTCCAGATTGCTCGTGGCATCGCCTGACTTCCTGCGTGGTCCCTGTTTTTAAATGACAGGGCCACAAGAGCAAAGTTTCGGGGAAGGCGACGAGGTGGAATCTGGAGCCAACTTATTGGCGAAACGGCTCAACTGAAACACCGTATTAAGCCTCGCCAACAAGTTGGCTCTACAGGGTGAAGCGACTGCGCGGCGGGGTATGAGGATATTATTAAAACGACCTAAACGTTACGCGATACAAAAACACCGGGATCAACATGGAAACGTGCCGCCAGACGGGCAATCATTTCCACGGTCATTTTGCGTTGCCCGCTCAGTATCCGTGACACCACGGTTTTGTCGCCTATTTCTGGAAGATCAGCTCCGGTCAGTTTGTTCTGCAACATCAGCGCCTTGATCAAATCAATATCGGTCAGGGCAGCGACACCCGCATTGAAGGCGGCGAACTGCGGCGCATGGTCTTCGTAACGACCCACGGTGTCGCAGAGAGTGTCGAGCAAAGTTTGCTCAACGGCATCCAGAGTTTGGCCGTCGGTTAATTCGTCGATCACCGTCAGTGCTTTTTGATAGTCAGTATCGGTTTCGATTAACGACATCAGAATCCCTTTTGAAAGTTAGTAACCATTTAGCAACCCTAAAGAATCAGCGTTGCTAAATGGTAAACCACCCTCAATGCCCAGTCTTGTCCAACTCACGCAACTTCGCCGGCAATGCCCACAACAACAGCGCCGCAGCTATCACGCAGGCGATGCCAATGACGTACAGCGCTGGGGTGGTGCTGCCGGTGAGGTCTTTGATGCGACCGACCATGACCGGACTGACGATGCCGCCGAACTGGCCTAGGGTGTTGATCACCGCAATGCCGCCTGCAGCGCCCGCCCCGGCTCCGGCCAACAACTTCGGTGGCAAGGCCCAGAACGCTGGGATCGAGGCGACGATGCCTGCGCCGAGCAAGCTCAGGGCAACGATCAGGAACACCGTGTGGTTAGCAAATATCCCGGCACTGAAGAAACCGATGGCGCCCAGCACTACCAGCCCGGCCACATACTTGCGACGTTCGCCGCTGGCATCGGACAAGCGTCCGACCACCACCATGCTGATCGCGCCGAAAATGTAAGGAATCGCAGTCAGCAATCCAATCATCACCGGACTTTCAGTGCCGGCACTGCGAATCAACTGCGGTGCCCAGAAGTTCAGGCCGTACGACGCCACTTGAATCAGGAAGTAAATCAGCCCAAGCATCAGGAAACCGGGCAGTTTTAGTGCCGCCAGCAATGACCCGCTTTTGTGGGGTTCGTGATGGGCAATCCGGCTCGACAGGTAGGTCTGTTCCTGCGGGGTCAGCCAGTGGGCGTCCGAAATTTTGTCTTTAAGCACCATCAGCACCAGCAGCCCCAACCCTACACACGGCAAGCCGCCCAGCAGGAACAACCAATGCCAGCCGCGCAGGTTCATCACACCATCAAGATGACCGAGCACCAGACCCGAAATCGGTGCACCAAATAGCCCGGCAAATGCGGAAGCGAGGAACAGCATCGAGGTAATGCGCCCGCGATAGTGCTGCGGAAACCACAGCGTCAGGTAGTACAAGACGCCCGGCGCAAAACCAGCTTCCATCGCGCCGATGACAAAGCGCAGCGCATAGAACTGCCATTCGGTATTAACGAACACCATCAATGCAGTCGCCACGCCCCAAGACATCATGATCCTGGCGATCCAGCGCCGGGCGCCGACCTTGTACAGCATCATATTGCTCGGTACTTCGAATAGCACATAACCGACCACAAACAAGCCGGCACCGAGGCCATAAGCGGTGTCGCTCAAGCTCAGGTCAGTCTGTAACTGGAATTTGGCAAAGCTGATGTTGATGCGATCGAAGAACGCAAACAAATAACAGACCATGATCAGCGGCATCAGGCGCCAGGCGACTTTGCTGATCAGGGCTTTTTCCGCGCCGACAATTTGCGCAGGTGTGCTGTCTGCGTTCAAAACAGAGATGGTCATTTCAGTGTCTCCGGGCGGACTTCCCATAGGTGTCCGATTGTTTTTGTTGTGGGTCCGGAGGCGTCGTGGCGCCCCCATGGTCAAGCGTGGACCAGGATCAAAAGAGCAAATTTTCGGGTGCGGGGTGCAGGTCGCTATTGCGCCCCGCTTTGGCGACCTGACCGGGCATTTCGTGGCCCAGGAGCGCAGGCAAACTGCGCGACATCTGCAGCAAATGCGGCAGATCTATGCCGGTCTGAATACCCATTTCTTCGCACATATTCACCAAGTCTTCGGTGCAGATATTTCCCGAAGCGCCTGGCGCAAATGGGCAGCCGCCCAAGCCACCGAGGGAGGCGTCGAAGCGGCGCGCACCTGCTTCATATGCTGCCAATACGTTGCTTAACCCAAGACCGCGAGTGTTGTGAAAGTGCAGGGTCAATTGCGCGGGCGCCACTCTGGTCAATACGCGCTGAACCAGTCGGTAGACCTGCCGCGGATTGGCCATGCCAGTGGTGTCGGCAAGGGTGATGCCTTGCATGCCCAATTCAAGGTAGGCATCGACAATGTGCAGCACACTGTCTTCGTCGATCACGCCTTCGAAGGGGCAACCAAAGGTGGTAGCGACAGTGCCATTGAGGCTCAGCGAGGTGCCACGCGCCAATGCCACGACATCGCCAAACCCGCTCAGCGATTGCTCGCGCCGCATGCGCATGTTGGCCAGGTTGTGCGTCTGGCTGGCGGACATCACCAAATTCAATTCATCGGCGCCAGCGTCCAAAGCACGCTGCGCGCCCTTCAGGTTGGGGATTAAAGCGACATAAATCACCCCTGGCTGACGCTGAATACCACGGAATACTTCGTCGCCGTCGCGCAATGCCGGAATAGCTTTCGGGGAAACGAAGGAACCGGCTTCAATGCGAGAAAAACCGGCCAGCGACAGTTGATCGATCAAAGCGATCTTGTCGGCGGTTTCCACCCATTTCGGTTCGATTTGCAGGCCGTCACGCGGGGCGACTTCCTGCACGATCAAGCGTTCGCAATAGTCAGTAATCATTGCACCACGCCCTCGGTTTTCAGGCGGGCGATGTCGTCGGCGCTGAGCCCCAAGCTGTCGAGCACGCTGTCCGTGTGTTGGCCCAGAGTCGGACCCTGCCAGTTAACCGAACCGGGGGTTTCAGACAGTTTCGGCACAATACCGGGCATTTTCACGGCAGCGCCGCCTGGTAATTCGGCGTCGAGAATCATGCCCCGCGCTTGATAGTGCGGATCGGCGACGATGTCGGCCACCGAGTAAATACGTCCGGCCGGCACTTCAGCGGCTTCCAGTGCTTGCAGGACCACCTCGATGGGCTGGCTCATGGTCCACACGCTGATGGCGTCGTCGAGCATGTTGCTTTGCAGCGCGCGACCATCGTTGTGGGCAAATTCCGGATTTTCCGCCAATTCAGCGCGGCCAATGACTTGCATCAAGCGCTTGAAAATCGGGTCGCTGTTGCCGGCAATCACCACATACGCGCCATCGGCGGTCGGGTAAGTATTGGACGGCGCAATGCCCGGCAAAGCGCCGCCGCTGCGTTCACGCACATGGCCCATCATGTCGTATTCCGGCACCAGGCTTTCCATGACGTTGAACACGCTTTCAGCCAATGACACATCGACAATCTGCCCATCGCCCTGCCCGGTCTTGACCCGCAGCAACGACATCAGCGCACCCATTACTGCGTGCATCGACGCCAGGGAATCACCGAGGCTGACGCCCACCCGCGCAGGCGGTGCGCCGGGGGTGCCGGTGGTGTAACGAATGCCGCCCATGGCCTCGCCGATAGCACCGAAGCCCGGTCGGTCACGGTAAGGGCCGGTTTGGCCGTAGCCAGAAATGCGCACCAATGTCAGCTTGGGGTTTATCGCATGCAGAACGTCCCAACCCAGCCCGAGTTTCTCCAGCGCACCGGGCCGCAAGTTCTCGATCAGCACGTCAGTGCTTTCGGCGAGTTGCTTGACGATGGCGATGCCTTCGGGGGATTTGAGGTTTAGCGCGAGGGATTTTTTGTTGCGTGATTGCAGGTACCACCAGAGGGAAGTGCCCTCATGGAGTTTTCGCCATTTACGAAGAGGATCACCTTGACCCATCGATTCGATCTTAATGACCTCGGCACCGAATTCAGCCATCAGGCGCGCAGCAAAGGGGGCTGCAATCAGCGTTCCGATTTCGATTACACGGATTCCGCTCAGGGGAGCAGTCATCGTCAGTACCTCATGGTTCTTGGAATTTGAGCCAAAGGTAGAGGACTGCACAGCGAATAATCAAACCGTCAGTTGGCAAGCGTCGTTCGCCAAACGCGAACGCTCGCGGCGAAGCGTCTAGTTCGCGCCCTTCGCGATGAACTGAGTGTTCAGGCGTCGCAAGTGCTCGAACAATGAACGACTGACCGGTGACAGTGCTTCCAGCTCCCGCGCGACCAGGATCAGCGTGCGTTCAGACCAATCATCGCTGAGCGACACGGCGGTCAGCCCGAGGGAGCGGCCAAACAGTTCATAAGCCTTGCGTGGCAGAATACCGATGCCCATGTTCGCCTGAACCATTCGGCACACGGCATCAAACCCTGGCACATGAATTCGCAGACGCAGTATCCGCCCGCAAGCACGCGCAGCGGCATGGGTACGCATATTGATCGAACTGGCAGAGTGCAGGCCGATGTGATCGCTGTCCAGGGTGTCGGCGAATGCCACGTGATCACGCTCAGCAAGCGGATGATCGCTGCGCATCACCACCACCAACGTGTCGTGACGATACGGCACACTGAACAGGTCTTGGGTGTCGGTGTCTTCCGAGCAAATACCGATGTCCGCCACGCCATCAACGATGCCCTGCACCACGCCGGTACTGGGCCGCTCTTCCAAGTCAATTTTCACTTGTTCGTGGCTTGAGACGAAATCGTGCAGGTCTTCCGGTAAAAACTGAATGATCGCCGAGAGGTTCGCCAGCATCCGCACGTAACCGCGAACGCCCTGAATGTGCTCGTCCAACTCCAGGCCCATCTTTTCCATGCCGAACAGCATGCGCCGTGCGTGGTGCAACAGGGTTTCCCCGGCAGCGGTCAGCGTCATGCCTTTGGCGTTACGCACGAACAGACCAATACCCAGCGCATCTTCCAGTTCCATCAAACGTTTGCTGGCCGCCGACACCGCAATCGCCTCCCGCGCCGCCGCACGGGTCAACGTGCCCTCCTCATGCACCGCAACGAATAACTGCAAGGTGATCAGGTCCAGACGGCGGGTTAGGTTTTTGTGCAGCATGGGGTTCGGTACTCGGGTTTCACGATGCAGCAGGATAGCGCCAGGCCATGAAACCGCGCAGGCCTTTTTCGCGAACAAGTTCGCTCCCACCGAATCTCGGCATGCCGCCGGATTTGGGGCGCAGTTCACAAAAACTGTGGAGGATTCTATGTTTGACGGCAGTTCACAGATCCCGGTGGGAGCGAACTTGTTCGCGAAGGTAGCGCCGCGGTATGTCTGATAAG
>NZ_JAMFRV010000596.1 GCF_026224925.1 Pseudomonas sp.
AGCTTTCTTGGCGCAGCGGCGCAGGCCGACATCCTCAGCGATATCGAAGCCGGCGATGGTTACTTCGAGGAGCGCAGCGAACCGTTGACCGAGCTACTGCGCCTGCGCGGTGCCCTGCTGCGAGCGTTGCTGGCTTGGCTGAGTGCAGCGGCGTTGATCGTGATTGGCGGCTGGCTTAGCTGATCCCGGATCAACCGATGCCGCACTAGGCCATCGTTCCGCGCAGCTCGCTGACCCGCGCCTCCAGTGCCCCGGCCGTCACCTTTTCAGGTGCGATTGCGGGGTCGATCACCAACTCCACGCGTGCACGGAAACGCCGCGGCAAGCGCGAGCGATGCAGCATCGAATCGCGCTTGCTCCAGACACTGCCCCATAGTCCACGCAGCGCCATCGGCACCACCGGCACGGGCCGTCGTGCCAGGATTTTTTCCACGCCGGTGCGAAACGTTGCGACCTGGCCATCACGCGTCAGCGCGCCTTCGGGGAACAGGCAGACCACCTCACCATCGGCCAGCGCTTCATCGATCGCGTCGTAGGCCTGCTCTAACAATGTCGGGTCCTCCTTGTGCCCGGCAATCGGGATTGCCTTCGCCGTACGAAAGACAAATCGCAACAGTGGGATGTTGAAGATCTTGTAATACATCACGAAGCGCGCTGGCCGTCGCAGATTGGCCATCAACAGCAGCGGATCCATAAAGCTGACGTGGTTACACACCAGCAGTACGGCACCTTCCTCGGGAATGTTTTGTGTTCCATCAACGCGCACGCGATACAAGGTGTTCACCAGTACCCAGGTGATAAAGCGCATCACGAACTCGGGTACCAGGGTGAAGATGTACAGCGCCACCAGCGCATTCAACACCGCGATGGCGAGAAAGATTTGCGGTATGCCGAACCCCAGCGCACTCAGGCCCAAGCCAAACCCGGCCGCGCAGACGATAAACAACGCATTGAGAATGTTGTTGCCGGCAATCACCCGTGATAACCGGTCGCGCGGCGTGCGGCTCTGGATGAATGCGAACAGCGGCACTACATAAAAACCCGCGAAGACACCGATCAAAGTCAGGTCCATCGCGATGCGCCAGCTGCCAGCGGCACGCAAAAACGCCAACCAGTTCAGCCCCTGTGTCGGCGCCAGACCCGAGCGCGCGAAAAACAGGTCGATACCAAACGCCGTTAGCCCGAACGCACCAAGCGGTACCAATCCCACTTCCACGCGCCGGCCGGACATTTTTTCGCACAACAGCGAACCAATGCCGGTGCCGATCGAGAAAAGAGTCAACCCCAAGATGTTGACCGAGCCGTCGCCGCCCAGATTCAGCTTGGTATAGCTCGGCAGCTGCGCAACAAGCACCGTACCGAAAAACCAGAACCAGGAAATACCGAGCACGGCGTTGAACACGCCGCGATCCTGCCTGGTGATACCCAGCACACGTGCCGTTTCGGTAAACGGATTCCAGTTGAACTTCAACTCCGGCGCCGTCGGTGGCGCGACCGGAATGCTGCGACTGGCAAGATAGCCAACGATGGCTACGGTGATCGTTACGGCTCCGGCCAACACGGTGCCAATGCCTGCAATTTGCATCAGCGCGCTGCCGACGATCAGCCCGATCAGCACGGCCAACTGCGTGCCCATCTCGATCAGACCGTTACCACCGACCAGCTCTCCAGGTTTCAACGCCTGCGGCAGGATGGCGTACTTGATCGGCCCGAAGGTGGTCGAGTGCATACCCATCAGGAACAGCACCACCAGCAGCAGCGTCGTGTTGTGCTTATAGAAGCCGATGGCCGCCAGCAGCATTGCAGCAATTTCGAACAATTTGACGTAGCGGATGATTCGGGTCTTCTCAAACTTCTCGGCCAACTGCCCGGCAGTGGCCGAAAAAAGAAAGAACGGGATGATGAAAAGCGCCGGCGCCAGATTGGTGTAGAGCGATACCGTGTGGTCATCCAGCCCCATCTGGAATGCCACCAGCATCACCAGCGCATTGCGAAACACATTGTCGTTGAATGCGCCAAGCGCCTGAGTCCAGAAAAAGGGCGCAAATCGGCGTTTGCCCAGCAGTGCGAATTGGCTCATGTCGTTCCTTGAGTTGGCTACGGCCTGTCAACCGGGCTCACGCTGGCGCGTTGCGAGAGATTAGCTTACGAAACTCCCAAGAAAGAAAATGCGCGTAGCTTCAAATCCATCATGCGCCACATAATCCTGCAGAAAGGGATGAGCTTTTTGAAAAGACTCAAGGCTCTGAGCGCGAATAGCACCCAGTGGCATGCATCTGAGTAAAGATGTGTAAATATCTGTATTGGAAGTGAAATTTAGAAAAATATCTTGTCCATAGCGATGCAGAATCGCTATACCAAGATGATTTGGGATGGATCCTGCGCATCAGGGCGTCAACTCTTGTATTCGCAATCTCTTACACAACGCGTCACGGCCAATATTATGAATATGCAGCCATCCTATATCTCCACTCCAGCCGGGACTTTTTCAGATCGCATCAAGCTGCTGATCCAGCGGGTTGGTAGCGCCACTGAAATAGCCCGGATGTGCGGCTTCTCGGAAGGCGTGGTGCGCAGCTGGCGGGACGGCAATACCGACCCTTCCCGCGCACGTTGCGTAACCTTGGCCAAGACCCTCGGTATCTCGCTGGTCTGGTTAGTCGCCGGTGAAGGCGCCATCCAGTCCGATCCTTCAAACAGCACGCCGGACGAACAGTACAGTGCCGAAGTCGTCTCGCCACAGCGGCCGAGGCCTCGTCTCGGCACGGCTTCGGTCAGCATTCTGCCGGCGCATGACAACAGCGGCGTGGATTCACAGCGACTCAATACCGCCATGAAGATCCTGCAATCCGAGCTTGAGCTGGCTGACAGCCCGCTGACACTGGCAGACAACACCGACATGCTTGCCGATTTGTACGAAATCCTCGGGCCAGGGGGTATCAACGTCGACACAACAGCGATGCTGACGTTCAACCACCG
>NZ_JAMFRV010000597.1 GCF_026224925.1 Pseudomonas sp.
CAGAGGCGAAGTCATCAGGCAGGTGACTTCGTGCTGCTCATTGCCCGCAAGGTGCCGACAATGAACATAAATGTGAGACTCCCCGACGAACCGCTGTCGGTGTAGCCCTTGAACCCGAAAGTTCAAGGTGGAGATTGCAGGAGGACTTAAGGCTTTCCGTCAAGCGGACATGCACACCGTCCCCAACGTGCAACCCCCGTGGTTGTGCGTATCGGCTCAGGGACATGACCGACTGGCTAGCACTCCAGGGAGCGGTCGCAAGTATACCCGAAACCTTTCCAAAGAATCACTTTTGGGTGGGTTCCGGATCGGCGGCCAGCACTAGATCAACCCTTTCCAGCAAATCGCGTACTTGTTCACGGGTCGAGCCGCTGGCTTGAACGTCAGGTAGATCCTGCTTATGCAGCAGATCATGAGTGATGTTCAGCGCCGCCATCACGGCGATACGATCAGCACCGATTACTTTGCCGCTGCTGCGTATTTCACGCATTTTTCCATCCAGGTACTTCGCCGCGCTAACCAGATTGGTGCGCTCTTCCTGGGGGCAAATGATCGAATATTCTTTGTCGAGGATCTGAACGGTGACGCTATTACTTGAACTCATGAGTCTTGCTCCAGGGCCTTGAGGCGCGAAATCATGGATTCCACCTTATGTCGGGCGATTTCGTTTTTTTCAATGAGGTGAGCGCGTTCCTCGCGCCAGGATTTTTCCTGAGCTACTAAGAGTCCATTTTGGCTTTTAAGTTGCTCGACCCGATTGATCAGCAACTCCAGCCGAGCCATCAACGCTTGTAGATCGGTATGTTCCATTGTGTCCCACTGAATACTTTCTGATGAATGGCGCAGATGCAGGCGCTTTGGATAGTCGTTCAAAAGAGCTTGCCGGGTAGTCTTGGCGTGTTCTCTGGTGCAATCGCTGGAAATAAGTGAGCGCACGCCCTACGATACAAGGCCTCCATTCTAGACATTGCGCCGCTTGGCGCCTAGTTGCCCATGCCTATTCAGAATTCTCCGTACAAAGCGTTCGCCGACCTGCTCAATTCCGGCGGTCATCCTGTGTCTCCCGCTGAGCTGCATGGCCTTTTGCTAGGCCGCAGCTGTGCCGGTGCTGGTTTCGATATCGACGGTTGGATGGTCGATGCGAGCGAAGTGCTCGGGGCCGCGCCGGAAGACAATATTCGTCAGGCATTGATTGGCCTGCAAGCGATGGTCAAGGGTGAACTGACCAGCGACGACATGACCGTCGTCCTGCTCCTGCCGACCGACGACGCTCCCTTGGGTGAGCGTGCTATTGCGCTCGGCCAGTGGTGCCAAGGCTTTCTCGCCGGTTTCGGTTTGACTGCTCGCGACAGCGCCATCAGTGCTGAAGCCATGGAAGTGCTGCAAGATTTGTCAGCAATCGCCCAAGTCCAAGACGCTCTGGAAGAGTCCGAAGACGGCGAGGGCGACTACATGGAAGTGATGGAATACCTGCGGGTTGCACCGCTGCTTCTGTTCACCGAATGCGCCAAACCCATTGCACCTGAGCCAAAACCTTCTTTGCACTGATCGCTCATTATTAGCGCTATCGGCCGTCTGCCTGTCGTTCAGGCAAACCGCTGGCAGCGCTCGAAAGGGGACTTCACCTGCTTATGATCCATATCCCGAAGTCGGAATACGCCCGTCGCCGCAAAGCGCTGATGGCACAAATGGTCCCCAACAGCATTGCAATTTTGCCGGCGGCTGCGGTGGCTATTCGTAATCGCGATGTCGAGCATGTTTATCGCCAGGACAGTGACTTCCAGTACCTCAGCGGCTTTGCGGAGCCGGAAGGGGTTATCGTACTGATACCCGGACGTGAGTACGGCGAGTACGTTTTGTTTTGTCGCGAGCGCAATCCTGCACGTGAGTTGTGGGACGGTCTGCGTGCAGGACAAGAAGGCGCCATTCGCGATTTCGGTGCAGATGACGCGTTCCCGATCAATGATATCGACGACATTCTTCCCGGTCTGATCGAAGGTCGTGATCGGGTGTACTCGGCCATGGGCAGCAACCCTGAATTTGATCGCCATGTGATGGACTGGATCAACGTGATCCGTTCCAAGGCGCATCTGGGCGCGCAGCCGCCGAACGAATTCGTTGCGCTGGATCATCTGCTGCACGACATGCGCCTGTATAAATCAGCGGCAGAAATCAAAGTTATGCGCTGCGCTGCCGAGATTTCTGCGCGCGCGCATGTTCGGGCAATGCAGGCCAGTCGTGCCGGTTTGCATGAGTTCAGCCTGGAGGCCGAACTGGATTACGAGTTTCGCAAGGGCGGGGCGAAGATGCCGGCCTATGGCTCGATTGTCGCGTCAGGCCGCAACGCCTGCATCCTGCATTATCAGGAGAACGACTCGGTGCTCAAGGACGGCGACCTGGTGTTGATCGACGCAGGCTGTGAGATTGATTGCTACGCCAGCGACATCACCCGCACGTTCCCGGTCAGTGGCAAATTTTCACCTGAGCAAAAAGCGATCTACGAATTGGTGCTCGACTCTCAGGAAGCTGCGTTCGCGGCCATTGGCCCGGGCAAGCACTGGAACCAGGCGCATGAAGCCACCGTGAGAGTCATTACCACGGGCCTGGTTGAGTTGGGTTTGCTGCAGGGCGACGTCGACGAGCTGATCGTCGCGGAAGCCTACAAAGCGTTTTATATGCACCGTGCCGGTCATTGGCTGGGCATGGACGTGCATGACGTGGGTGATTACAAAGTCGGTGGTGAATGGCGCGTACTGGAAGTCGGCATGACGCTGACGGTGGAGCCGGGGATTTATATTGCCCCGGACAATCAGAGCGTCGCAAAAAAATGGCGAGGGATTGGTGTGCGGATCGAGGATGACGTAGTGGTGACCAAACACGGTTGTGACGTGCTCTCCGGTGGTGTGCCGAAAACCGTCGCAGCCATCGAAGCCTTGATGGCTGCTGCCCGGGCCGAGGCTGCATGAGCCGGGTCAATATCGCAATCGTAGGTGGCGGACTGGTCGGTGCAAGCCTGGCCTTGGCGCTGCAAGCCGGGGCCAAGGCGCGAGGCTGGAAGATCGTTTTGATCGAACCTTTCGCGCCCGGTGATTCATATCAGCCGAGCTACGACGCACGTTCGTCCGCGTTGTCGTTTGGTGCTCGAAAAATTTATGAACGTCTCGGCCTTTGGCAACAGATCAGCCGCCGCGCTGAGCCCATTCTGCAGATTCAGGTGTCTGACCGTGGGCGTTTCGGCGCCGCACGTTTGTCGGCCCTGGAAGAAGGCGTGCCGGCATTGGGTTATGTGGTTGAAAACGCTTGGCTAGGTCAATGCCTGTGGCAAGGCCTGGACAAGGACGTGATCAGTTGGCGCTGCCCGGCCGAGGTCAAGCGCATGCAGGCTTTGGGCGACGGCTATCGGCTGACGCTAGATGACGAAACCGAGGTTGAATGCGATCTGGCGATACTGGCCGATGGTGGCCGTTCCGGGTTGCGCGAGCAATTGGGGATCGGTATCACCGAGCGTTCCTACAACCAAAGCGCGCTGATCGCCAACATCACGCCGAGCGAAGCGCACTGCGGGCAGGCCTTCGAACGTTTTACCGATGAAGGGCCGATGGCGCTGCTGCCGTTGCCAGAGAACCGCTGCGCGTTGGTTTGGACCCGCACTGGCATGGACGCTGAGCGCTTGGCCGCGCTGGATGAGCGCAGTTTTCTCGGTGAGCTGCAGGGTGTGTTTGGTTATCGTTTGGGCGCGTTGCGTCAGGTCGGCGCGCGGCACCTGTACCCGCTGAAACTGGTGGAGGCCGAAGAGCAAGTCCGGCCGCATTTGGCGGTGCTGGGCAATGCCGCCCACAGTCTGCACCCGATTGCCGGGCAGGGCTTCAACCTGTCGTTGCGCGACGCCAATGCCTTGGCCGAAGCCCTGCTGGCGAGCCAAAGCCTGCCGGGTGACTTCGCCACATTGGACGGTTATCGCGAGCGCCAACGGATGGATCAGCAGATGACCGTGGGTTTTTCCGATAAGGTCACGCGGCTATTTGGCAGTAATCAGCCTTTGGTGGGCGTCGGACGTAACCTTGGATTGCTCGGCCTTGATTTATTGCCGCCCGCCAAGCGCTGGTTCGCCCGTCAGGCCATGGGTTTGGGAACTCGAACCGATGTCTGATGCCTCTCTCTTTACACCACCGCTAACACTACTCGCGGGAATGATTTAAAGCATGGAAACGCGCGCAGATCTGCTGATTGTTGGGGCCGGAATGGTCGGTAGCGCCCTGGCGCTGGCATTGCAAGACAGCGGGCTGGAGATTTTGCTGCTCGATGGTAGCCCCATGAGCGTCACCCCGTTCGACTCGCAGTCAGCGTTTGAGCCTCGGGTCAGTGCGTTGTCTGCGGCTAGCCAGCGCATTCTCGAGCGCTTGAATGTTTGGGACGCAATGGTTGCGCGACGTGTCAGTCCGTATCGCGAAATGCAGGTGTGGGATGGCAGCGGCACTGGGCAGGTTCATTTCTCGGCCGACAGCGTGCA
>NZ_JAMFRV010000003.1 GCF_026224925.1 Pseudomonas sp.
GGTGATGCTGTGGGTGGGCGGTATGGATGTCATCGCCGGGCGGATTTCCGGTGGTGAGCTGGCGGCGTTCGTGTTTTACAGCCTGATTGTAGGCAGCGCGTTCGGCACGTTGAGCGAAGTCATCGGTGAGCTGCAGCGTGCGGCCGGTGCGGCGGAGCGTATTGCGGAGCTGCTTCAGGCGCCGAGTGAGATCACGCCACCGGTCAGCGACCTGCTGCGCTTGCCGGAGCGGGTGAGTGGTCAGCTCACCTTGGAAAATGTCAGCTTTGCTTATCCGTCTCGCCTTGAGCGCAACGCTATCGATGGATTCAGCCTGACCATCGAAGCCGGAGAGACGCTCGCGCTGGTCGGGCCATCGGGGGCGGGCAAGTCGACGTTGTTTGATTTATTGCTGCGCTTTTATGACCCGCAGCAGGGTCGGCTGCTGTTGGAGGGCTTGCCCATCACTCAGCTTGACCCACTGGACCTGCGACGCTGTTTTGCCATGGTCTCGCAGACGCCAGCGCTGTTTTTTGGCAGCGTCGAAGAGAACATCCGTTACGGCAATCCCGGCGCAACCATCGAACAAGTGCAGGCCGCTGCGCGTATTGCGCATGCTCATGAGTTTATCTTGCAGATGCCTGACGGTTATCAAACCCACCTGGGTGACGGTGGCCTTGGCCTGTCTGGCGGCCAGCGTCAACGTCTGGCAATTGCCCGGGCGTTGCTGGTTGATGCGCCGATCCTGCTGCTTGACGAGGCCACTAGCGCCCTAGATGCGCAGAGTGAACACCTGATTCAGCAAGCCTTGCCAAGCCTGATGAAGGGGCGCACCACCCTGGTGATAGCCCACCGCCTGGCCACGGTACAGAATGCTGACCGCATCGCTGTGATCGATCAAGGGCGTTTGGTGGCGGTGGGTACCCATCAACAACTGATCGCCAGCAACCCGCTGTATGCGCGGTTGGCGGCGTTGCAGTTCAATGTGCATCAGGAAGAAGTGGTTTAGTGCCCGCAGGGCTCCTTTAGGTAGGAGCCGCCGAAGGCACAATTGTGCTCTGTGTTAGTCGCGGTACTCACACAGGTAAGCTGTATCGACGTCGACTTCCAGTTTGAACTTGCAGTTGGCCGGCAGGTTGAACTGAGAGCCTGCAGCAAACTCTTCGAACTCATCGTTGTCTGGCAGTTTGACTTTAAGCGCGCCGGAAATAACGTGCATGATCTCACGTTGGCTGGTGCCGAAATCATACTTGCCGGCGGCCATGACGCCGATGGTGGCTTGACCTTCCGCTTGACTGAAAGCAATCGATTTGACGGTGCCGTCGAAGTACTCGTTGACTTTAAACATGGTCGATTCCTTGAAAAAAAGGGCTGAAAAAGGTCGTCCAGTATGCCGAACGTATAAAAGGCCGTCATCCGCTTTAAGAATTGCGTCTCCTGGTTGCAACTAATCAACGTGGCAGAACCAATGGCAGCAACCGCGCCGTATTGCGCGCATCTACCAGCGCCCGGTGTTGTTGCCCCTGGAATTGCATGCCGGCCAGTTGCAGCGCCGCATTAAGTCCTAACGGCCGCGTCAGTTTACGGGCCTCGATGAACCGTTGCTTGAGGTTGACATGTTCCAGCGTGCTCAAGCCGCTGACCACTGCGTGATGCTTCCATTCCTGCTCCAGCTGCCGACGATCGTACTCGCCCCAACTGGCCCAGCCCGCCAGCCGCGGAAGGTGATTACCGAGCCAGCGCTCGAACTGCGCCCAGACAGTGGTGAAGGGTTGCGCACTGTCGATATTGGCCTGACTGATGTGCGTCAGCTCGCGGCAGAAATGAGTCAATAACGGACGCCGCAGGGGGCGCACAAAACGCTCGAAATGGTCCAGTTCACGGCCATCCTGATTCACTAAGGTCACGCCGATCTCAATAATCTCCATTTCGGCTATCGGCCAGCCGCCGTCCTCCGTTGTGGCCTCAAGGTCAATCACCAGCCAATGCGGCATATCGAGCTCCGGTCAAACAGCGCAAAGATAGGCTGAGCGTAGTCACAATAAACCTCTTAAGTCCAATGGCGTGTAGCGGTTGAATGCTTGCAACCACCCGAGCGCTTGCTTGGGTGGCCGTACGAGCATAAATTGCGCCAGTGTTGGCTATTTTCAGGGGGCTCACTAAGGGGACTTACATCATGCACGATGAAAAAGCCCAGAGGGTGATGATTGAGTTGGTGGCAAGCGGACAGCTCACCGCCCCCGACAGCGCCCGGGGAAGGCTGCTGCAAGTGGCTGCGCACTTATTTCGCAACAAAGGCTACGAGCGCACCACCGTGCGGGATTTAGCCAGCGCAGTGGGCATCCAGTCCGGTAGTATTTTTCATCATTTCAATAGCAAAGATGAAATTCTCCGCGCCGTCATGGAGGAAACCGTTCGCTACAACACTGCTTTGATGAGAGCGGCGCTGGAGGAAGTCAGTGGCGTACGTGATCGAGTATTGGCGCTGATTCGCTGTGAACTGCAATCGATCATGGGTGGCAGCGGCGAGGCCATGGCGGTGTTGGTCTACGAGTGGCGTTCGTTGTCGCCGCAAGGGCAAGTGCAGGTACTGGCGCTGCGGGACATTTACGAAAGCCTGTGGTTGCAGGTCCTGGGCGAGGCCAAAGCCGCGGGCTACATCAGGGGAGACGTGTTCATCACGCGGCGGTTTCTGACCGGCGCGTTGTCATGGACCACGACCTGGTTCAGTGCGCAGGGCAGTATGACGTTGGGTCAGTTGGCGGAAGAGGCGCTGTTGATGGTTTTAAAAGACGCATAACGCGTACCGAATGTCGCTCATCGACGTTGTTTAACGGCTCAAAAACGCATAGTTTAGCCGGGGTCCAGTTACTGAGAGGTGCGCTGTCTTGATGTCTTCGCTATTGCGCACAGCTTCCCAGGCACTGCTGTTGTCGGTCTGCACGCTATGGACTTTACAGGCCTGTGCGGCGCAACTGGTTCGGGTGGGCGCAGCGCATTTTCCGCCGTATACCGTCCGTCCCGAAAAGGGTGAAGACACCGGCTTGTTGCCCAGGCTGTTGGAAGCACTGAACGCGGAGCAAAGCGATTTTCAGTTCGTGTTGGTACCGACGTCTATTCCACGCCGCTTCCGCGATTTCGAGCAAGGGCGGATCGACATGGCGATTTTCGAGAATCCGGAGTGGGGTTGGAGAAATATCCCTCACGTCGATGTCGACATGGGGCTCGAAGACGCTGAAATCTTCGTCGCCAAACGTGCCGACGGTCGAACCCAAGCGTATTTCGATGACGTCAAAACAAAGCGCTTGGCGTTGTTCAACGGCTATCACTACGAGTTCGCCAGCTTCAACGCTGATCCCAAATACCTTGCCGAGCATTTCAACGCCACGTTGACGTACTCCCACGACGCCAATCTGCTGATGGTGTTGCGAGATCGCGCCGACATTGCATTGGTCACACGCTCGTACCTAAGTGATTACCTGGCGCGCAACCAAGATGAGGCCAACCAATTATTGGTGTCTGTGCGTGTTGACCAGATTTATCGGCACTTCGCGCTGCTGAGCCCAAACGCCGCAATCACCGGCGATCAATTCAGTGAGCTGTTACAAAAGCTTCGCCAAAACGGCCAGATGTTTAAGATATTCCAGCCGTTCCGCATCGCAGTCTCACCAGTCTCACCGCTGCCAACACACCGCGCGGTGGTGTTTGATGGGACCGATTAGCGATCTTTTGCTTCTTTGGCGTCCATTTCCGCGTTGCGCTGTTTAACGCGTTTGAGCTGTTCGTCAGTCATGTCTACCTTGGTTGCAGTGTCGCGCAACATCAACAGACCGCCGACCACCGAGCCGATTGCTACTACTAGAATTAACCACGCATACCACGGCATAAAAGCTCTCCTTGTTCTGATACTTCTATAGAGCAATCTTCATTGCCAGTGGTTCAATTCTAGGCGTCCCGCACCAAGTTTGTTAAAGAGTTAGACATCAGGCAGATTGTGCTCTGCCGATGTTCCACCAGTTCGGCTACAATGCCGCGCCGATTTCGACTTGCCCGAGAGCCCACTCATGTCCGCCTGCCAGACTCCTATCATCGTCGCCCTGGATTTCCCTACCCGCGACGCCGCGTTGAAACTGGCGGATCAGTTGGACCCCGCATTGTGCCGGGTCAAAGTGGGCAAAGAACTGTTTACCAGCTGCGCGTCGGACATCGTTGAGACCCTGCGCAACAAGGGTTTTGAGGTGTTTCTCGACTTGAAATTCCACGACATCCCCAACACTACCGCGATGGCAGTAAAGGCTGCGGCAGAGATGGGTGTGTGGATGGTCAACGTTCATTGTTCAGGTGGCTTGCGCATGATGGCGGCGTGCCGTGAGGTGCTGGATCAGCGCAGCGGACCGAAGCCGTTGCTGATAGGCGTCACGGTGCTGACCAGCATGGCCCGTGAAGACTTGGCCGATATTGGTCTGGATGTAGAGCCGCAAGTGCAGGTGTTGCGCCTTGCGGCGTTGGCGGCGAAAGCCGGTATGGACGGTCTGGTGTGTTCCGCGCTGGAAGCCCAGGCATTGAAAGCGGCCCATCCGACGTTGCAATTGGTGACCCCGGGCATTCGTCCTGCGGGCAGCGCATTGGACGACCAGCGCCGCATCCTGACCCCGCGTCAGGCGCTCGACGCGGGTTCTGACTACCTCGTCATCGGTCGCCCGATCAGCCAGGCCGCCGATCCAGCCAAAGCGCTGGCTGAGATAGTCGCCGGTTTGGCGTAAGACATCTGCAGCTAAGAGGCATCCCGAATGAATTCGGTGCCACAGGGGGATCGCCGATTACCTGTGGGACCGAATTTATTCGGGAAGCAAGCAACGCGGTATTCAGTCATTCCTCATCCTGGTCAAACCTTCAACACCAACTTGCCAAAGTTCTCGCCTTTGAACAGCTTGAGCAAGGTCTCGGGAAAGGTCTCCAGGCCATCAACAATGTGTTCCTTGCTTTTGAGTTGACCTGAGGCCAGCCAGCCAGCCATTTCCTGCCCGGCGGTGGCAAATTGTGCGGCGTAGTCCATCACTACGAAGCCTTCCATGCGTGCGCGGTTGACCAGCAGCGACAGGTAATTGGCCGGTCCCTTGATCGCTTCCTTGTTGTTGTACTGGCTGATCGCGCCGCAGATAATCACGCGCGCTTTGGGCGCCAAACGAGACAGCACGGCGTCCAGTATGTCGCCACCGACGTTGTCGAAATAAACGTCTACACCCTTCGGGCACTCGCGTTTCAAACCCGCCACCACATCTTCATTCTTGTAATCGATGACGCCATCAAACCCCAGCTCGTCAATCAGCGACTGACACTTCTCTTGGCCGCCAGCGATGCCGATGACCCGGCAGCCTTTGATTTTCGCGATTTGCCCGGCAACGCTGCCCACTGCGCCCGCCGCCCCCGAGATCACCACTGTATCGCCAGCTTTCGGCGCGCCGACGTCCAACAGAGCAAAGTAAGCGGTCATGCCGGTCATGCCCAGGGCTGACAAATAGCGCTGCAGCGGTGCCAGGGCTGGGTCAATCTTGTAAAAGCCTTTTGGTTCGCCAACAAAGAAATCCTGCACGCCCAGTGCGCCCTGCACGTAATCGCCCACTGCAAAGTTGGGACTTTTCGACTCGATCACCTTGCCAACGCCGAGGGCGCGCATGACGTCGCCCAGGTTGACCGGCGCGATATAGGACTTGCTCTCGTTCATCCAGCCACGCATGGCCGGGTCCAGGGACAGGTACTCATTTTTGACTAAAATCTGACCCGCTGCGACTTCTGCAACAGGCACTTGCTGGTAGGTAAAGTCTTCCCTGCTTGCAGCGCCGCTCGGGCGTTTCGCAAGTAGGAATTGACGATTGATCTGGTTGGTCATAGCGGTCGCTCTTTTTGTAGACGGAAGTAATAGCAGCTACGTGATAGTCGTTGGCGCACGTTCAGGCAAGGCTTGTCCGTCTGGCGAATGCGCACCAATCCAGCGCCGTGATTAAACCTCCACAGGCTTAATCACTCCTGCGCATAAGCACATAACCGGGTCCGTAATAGTGCTGACGTGCGCTGACGGCCACTGGCTAGACTGCTTCGCTATCCCACCGTCTGAGGACTATTACATGAGCATGACTTTTTCCGGCCAAGTGGCTTTGGTGACGGGCGCAGCCGCTGGCATTGGTCGCGCTACCGCGTTGGCGTTTGCCGCCGAGGGCTTGAAAGTGGTGGTGGCGGACGTGGACGCCGAGGGTGCTGAAGGCACTGTCGCGTTGATTCATGCGGCGAGTGGTGAGGCATTGTTCGTACGCTGCAACGTTACCCAAGAAGCCGATGTGCAAAGCATGATGGCGCAGGCGGTCAATGCGTATGGCCGTGTCGACTATGCGTTTAATAACGCCGGTATCGAGATTGAAAAAGGTCGTTTGCCTGAGGGCAGCGAAGCCGAGTTTGACGCGATCATGGGGGTTAACGTCAAGGGCGTCTGGCTGTGCATGAAGTATCAGCTACCGCTGATGCTGGCCCAGGGCGGCGGCGCTATCGTCAACACCGCATCGGTTGCCGGTTTGGGCGCTGCACCGAAGATGAGCATCTACAGTGCGTCCAAGCACGCCGTCATCGGCCTGACCAAGTCGGCGGCGATTGAGTTTGCGAAAAAGAAGATCCGCGTCAATGCCGTTTGCCCGGCCGTGATCGATACCGATATGTATCGCCGCGCCTATGAGGCCGACCCCAAAAAAGCTGAGTTTGTTGCTGTCATGCATCCAGTGGGGCGCGTAGGCACAGTCGAAGAAATCGCCAGCGCGGTGCTTTATCTGTGCAGCGACGGCGCAAGCTTCACCACCGGCCTTGCATTGCCCGTGGACGGCGGCGTTACGGCGTACTGATGGCGCCGCAGATACTAATGTGTGAGTCAGCTTGCTGGCGAAAGCGTCGGGTCAGGCACCACCGTGGGATGGCCTTCGCAAGCAAGCTTGGCTCCCACAGGGATGATGTTCTGTCTGAAGGATATAGGTAAGCGAAATCCTGGAGATATTGGAGAAACACCGGCATTGGTCAACATAATCCACACGCTGATCGGCTAAGCTCGCTGCTTATGGCTGCCGATGTGTCTGGAGTGTGTCGATGGATTCCCCGTGGTTCGCTTATCCGCTGGCGAGTGCTTCGCTATTTTTGGTTGTCGACCTGATCTTTTGGCAATGGGTCGACCCCAAGTATATGCGCCGCAAAATGGCGGTGCGTCTGGTGCTGTTTCTGCTGTTCAGCATGGCCTTGTTGAACGGTGGTCTGAGCCCGCTGGTTCCAGTTCCCGAGGTGCTCGGCTCGGCGCGACACACGTTGGCGACGTTGCTGGCAATCATCTGGTGGCTGTTTGGCGCCCGAGCATTGACCGCCTTGGCGGTAGTGGCGCTGGAGCCCCGTATCGGCGGCAAAGGGCATTTGCTACAGGATTTGATGGGCGCGATCATCTTTCTGGTCGCAATCGTCGCGGCGGCGGCGTACATCCTCGATCTTCCGGTCAAGGGCTTGCTGGCCACCTCCGGCGCGGTGGCAATCATCCTCGGCCTCGCGGTGCAGAGCACGTTGGGCGACGTATTTTCCGGGATTGTGCTCAACGCAACCAAGCCTTTCCGGGTTGACGACGTGATCAGCGTCGACGATGTCGAGGGCAAAGTCATCGAGATCGATTGGCGCTCGACCTACCTGCTGACCTCCGACGGCAGCATGGTAGTGATCCCCAACGCCATGGCGGCGAAAACCCGAATTGTTAACCTAAGCCGCCCGGACCATTTTCATTCCGTGGTGCTGACCATTGAGCTGCCGGTGCGCTTGCGCCCCAGCCTGGTGCTGGATGCGCTGGATAACGCCATACAGGGCTGTCGGGAATTATTGGCGAAGCCCAAAGGCAGTGCAGTGGTCAAAACGTCCGGCCTGCGTAGCGTGCAATATGAGGTGACCGGTTACGTTAAATCCCGGGATCGCCGTGGGGCGGTGCGTAATCAGCTGTATGACCTGATCTATCGTCAACTCAATGCCTCGGAAACCCTGCGTCAAAACAAGGTGCAAGTGCGACCTGCAACCCGCGCGCTGGCGGCACTCAATATGGTGAGCGCGCTGCGTGGCCTTACCGA
>NZ_JAMFRV010000598.1 GCF_026224925.1 Pseudomonas sp.
CACCGCCGCCAGCAGCATCAGCCAGACGGCAGACGGCCTGCGCCCATTCGATGTCCTGTGCCGAGGGCGTGAATGCCGCAGCCGCCTCGCTTACCTGACTGGGATGGATCAGCAACTGCCCACTGAACCCGTGCCGACGCGCACGGGCGGCGTAACGGGCCAGGCCCGCCTCGTCGCCGATCGCGGTGAATACCCCGTCGACTGGTGCAGGCAATCGCGCTCGCTTACTCGCGAGCACTAGCATTGCGCGCCACGGCAGGAACACCAGCTCTTCAGGGTCTGACTCGTCGGGTATCAGATCGAGCTCGACAGCCAGATCCAGCTTGCCAAACATCAAACGGGCGCAGCCCTGCGCACTGGCAATTTGTGGCAGCGCTTCGATGCCTTGCCCGGTCTCCACAATGCACAGCACCGGTTTGCAACTGACGCCATGGGCGTGCTGGACCTGCGCAGCGCTGTCCGCCTTTGGCAGCATCACGGCGGCGATGCCGGTATGGCGACAGGCCGCCAGGTCATCTTCATGCCACGCGGTATCCGCGGCATTGATGCGCACGGTGACCCGCTCATCCTGGTGGGCATCCAGCCATGTCGTCAGGGCCATCCGCGCAGCCGGCTTGTCGACAGGTGCCACCGCGTCCTCAAGATCGACGACCACGACGTCAGTACCGCTGGCCAACGCCTTGGCAATACGTTCCGGACGGTTCGCGGGAACGAAGAGGAAGGTCCGCGCGCGACTCAGATTCAATTGTCGGATCGCCATCACACCACCTTCCTTTCGCGCAGTTCGGCTGCGCGGTCTGTGTAGCCGAGTTCGCCAAGGATCGCGGCGGTATGCTCGCCCAATGCCGGCACCGGGCCCATACGGGCGGGATAATCACCGCCCATGCCTGGCGGCTGCAGCGCGGGCACCGGCCCGGCGGGGGTATCCACGCTGGTCCAGCGTTTGCGCGCCTTCAGTTGTGGATGGTTCCAGATATCGCTCATTGTGCTGACGTTCGCATTGGCTATGTCGGCCGCATCGAGGCGGGCCATCACCTCTTCGGCGGTGATACTGGCGAAGTTCTGCTCGATCAGTTTGCTCAAGGCATCACGGTTGGCGGTGCGCCGTGCGTTGCTGGCAAACCTCTCATCAGTGGCGATTGCTGCGTCGCCCAACAACTTTTCGCAGAACACTGCCCACTCACGCTCGTTCTGCAGGCCGAGCATTACGGTGCGGCCGTCGCCGGCGCGGAACGGCCCGTAGGGATAAATCGTCGCGTGGGATGATCCAGTGCGCCGCGGCGGCTCTTGACCGTTGTAGGCGTAGTACATGGGGAAGCCCATCCACTCGACCATCGCGTCGATCATCGCAATCTCGATGCGGCGCCCACGCCCGGTTTTGCCACGCTCAATCAACGCCGCGAGGATATTGGTGTAGGCATACATGCCCGCCGCGATGTCGGCGATCGAGATGCCGGCCTTGACCTGTTCCTCGGGCGTGCCGGTGATTGAGAGGAAGCCCGCTTCGCTCTGAATCAGCAAGTCATAGGCCTTCTTCTCGGTGTATGGACCGCCCTCGCCATACCCCGAAATGTCGCACACGATCAGCTTCGGATTTTTCGCGGAGAGCGCCTCGAATGACAGACCCAGACGGGCAGCTGCGCCGGGCGCGAGGTTCTGCACCAGCACATCGGCCTCGGACAGGAGCTTCATTAAAATCTCCTGAGCCTCGGGTTGCTTCAGGTCAAGGGCGAGGCTTTCTTTCGAACGGTTGACCCAAACGAAATGCGAGGCAAGTCCATCGACGCGATCGTCATAGGCGCGGGCAAAGTCGCCGCTGACAGGACGCTCGACCTTAATCACGCGGGCGCCCATATCAGCCAGATGGCGCGTCGCCAGTGGGGCTGCGATCGCGTGCTCGAGCGAGACCACTGTTATGCCGTCGAGTGGAAGTACCGGTTTGGTATTAGCCATTGGCAGAGTCCTCAGAAAGAGCGCGGCAGCCCGAGCAGGTGCTCGGCGACGTAGGAGTAGATCAAGTTGGTGGAGATGGGCGCGACCTGGTACAGGCGGGTCTCACGGAACTTGCGTTCAATGTCGTATTCGTTGGCGAAGCCGAAACCGCCGTGCGTCTGCAGGCACACGTTGGCGGCCTCCCACGAGGCCTTCGCCGCAAGGTACTTGGCCATGTTGGCCTGGGCACCACAGGGTTGGTGCGCGTCGAACAGCTGGCACGCCTTGAAGCGCATCAGGTTGGCCGCCTCGATCTCGATGAAGGCATCGGCGATCGGGAATTGCACCCCTTGGTTTTGACCGATCGGACGGTCGAACACCACGCGCTCGTTGGCGTACTTGACGGCGCGCTCCATGAACCAGTAACCGTCGCCGATGCATTCAGCGGCAATCAACGTGCGCTCGGCGTTGAGCCCGTCGAGGATGTATTTGAACCCCTTGCCCTCCTCGCCGATCAGGTTCTCCTCGGGGATCTCAAGGCTGTCGAAGAACAGCTCGTTGGTCTCGTGGTTCACCATGTTGGCGATTGGCTGCACGGTGAGGCCCTTGCCGATCGCGTCCTTGAGATCGACGATGAAAATCGACATGCCTTCGGATTTTTTCTTCACTTCGGCAAGCGGCGTGGTGCGTGCGAGCAGGATCATCAAGTCGGAGTGCTGCACCCGCGAGATCCACACCTTCTGGCCGTTCACTACGTAGCGACCGTCCTTCTTCACCGCGTTCGTCTTGATCTTGGTGGTGTCAGTGCCGGTAGTGGGCTCGGTGACCGCCATCGACTGGATGCGCAACTCGCCTGAAGCAATCTTCGGCAAGTACTTCTCCTTCTGCGCCGTGCTGCCGTTACGCAGCAGCGTGCTCATGTTGTACATCTGGCCATGCACCGCGCCGGAGTTACCGCCCGAGCGGTTGATCTCCTCCATGATCACGGACGCCTCGGTGAGTCCCAGGCCGGAGCCGCCGTACTCCTCGGGGATCATTGCGGAGAGCCAGCCGGCGCCGATCAACGCGTCGACGAACGCCTCCGGGTAGGCACGCTGTTCGTCAATCTTGCGGAAATATTCGTCCGGAAATTCGCTGCACAGGGCACGTACGGCGTCGCGGATTTCCTGATGTTCGTCCGGGGTATAGAGCATGGTCATATCGGTTTCCTGTTCTGTTTGGAGCAATCGCGACAACGCGGCGCCCTTGGCGCTTCTGCACAGAGGCACCTTTTTTTGAATCTTTCTGGTTGGGTAGCCGGTCAGTCGAAGGTGACTTCAGCCTTCATCGCCAGCCGGCCAGCGCAGTCGGTCCACAAGTTGGCGGTGTCCAGGCCGGTGAGTTGGCCGCACACATCAAAATCCGCCGTATCGAAAAGCGGGCCGACCGCACGGAACGCAAAGCGTCGAATACGTCTGGCCGGATGCCTGGCGCGAAAGTTTTCGAGCAATAGCGTGGCAGCCAGCGGACCCTGCACGACGAGACCCGGGTAGCCTTCTTCCCCGGTCGCGTAGGGCTGGTCATAGTGAATACGATGGCCGTTGAACGTCAGCGCCGAGTAACGGAACAGCAAGACCGGGTCGGGATGAATGGACTGACGGAATTCGGCGCGACCTTCAACTACCGAGCCCGCGACCGGAGCTCCTTTCGGGGCCGGCTGCCGGTAGACGATGTCCTGTTCCTCGACCAGACACACACCGCGTTCACCCGAGACCGTGTGCTCCACGGTCACGAACACCAGTTCGCCGTTGCGTCCGGTTTTTCGTTCGCAGCGCGCGATGCGGGAAATCCGGGTGACGGCCTCTCCGATCCGCAATGGCTGCTCGAAACTCAGGCGACCGCCTGCCCACATACGATTGGGTAGATTCACCGGCGGCAAGAATCCGCCGCGTTTCGGATGGCCGTCGGTGCCGATTTCACTACCACGAGCGTTGGGCGTGAAGTACACCCAGTGCCACAGGGGCGGCAACTCGGCACCCTCTACCAAACCATCGGGATCCAGATCGAGCGTGGCGGCAAGCGCCTGGGCAACACGTCGATCGATGCGGTCGGCACACAATTCCCCTCGGCCCACCCATTGGGTCAAGTCAACCGTAGTTGCCTCATTGCAGCCTTTCATTCTCATCTCCTGGGTCACGTATTGTGTTCTATACCCGATGCCTGAACGGACGAGATGCCGTCTAGCGCAGCGACCGCATCGACCGGTAAAACCAGTGAAGCTATTGCGAGGTTTTCATGCAGATGGGCGACCGAGGAGGTGCCGGGGATTAGCAGGATGTTCGGCGCCCGTTGCAGCAACCACGCCAGAGCGACCTGCAGCGGCGTCGCTCCAAGGTCAGTGGCGACTTGGGACAGTGTTGCCGATTGCAGTGGGTTGAAACCGCCCAGCGGAAAGAACGGGACGTAGGCGATGCCGTCCTTGGCCAGGGCATCGATGAGCGAGTCGTCGCCGCGATGCACCAGGTTGTAGTGGTTCTGCACGCAGGCAATCTCGGTGATATCGCGCCCTTCCTTAACCTGCGCAGCCGTCACGTTGCTAAGGCCGATATGGCGCACCAGCCCTTGCCGTTTCAGCTCAGCGAGCGCTTCGAGCGGCGCGGCGATTGAGCCTTCCGCCGGCCCCTGGGGGCTGAACATGACGCGAAAATTCACCACATCGAGCGCTTCCAGTCCGAGGTTGCACAGATTCCCCTCAACCGCCCGCGCGAGATCGTCCGGTTGCCAGGCAGGCAACCATCCTCCATCCGCTCCGCGGCGCGCGCCGACCTTGGTGACGATCAGCAAATCCTCGGGATAGGGCGACAGCGCTTCACGAATGAGTTGATTGACGACCTCCGGACCATAGTAGTCGCTGGTGTCGATGTGGTTGACGCCTGCCGCCACCGCCTCGCGCAAGGTCACGAGTGCGCTGACCCTGTCGCGCGGCGGCCCGAACGCACCGGGACCTGCGAGCTGCATGGCGCCGTAACCGAGCCGCTTGACGATGCGGCCGCCAAGAGAGAATGTGCCCGCTTTTTCGATCATCAGTATTCTCCATCTCTTGTTATGACTAATGGTTGAGCCTGGTTGCAAACGATGAGACGCGTTTTGTCTCCCCTTTCAAAACCAGGCCGAACACCTATCGCTGCGCCTTGTATGCTGAATATTCCTTGCGCACAAAGTCCTCGAAGCTTGTCGGTGAGCGACCCAACAACCATGAGAGGACATTTGGATTGCCCAGGAAATCGTGGTG
The DNA here is from genome assembly GCF_026224925.1 of Pseudomonas sp. Taxonomy (GTDB): domain Bacteria; phylum Pseudomonadota; class Gammaproteobacteria; order Pseudomonadales; family Pseudomonadaceae; genus Aquipseudomonas. The sequence goes on from NZ_JAMFRV010000598.1 coordinate 5,204, forward strand.
GCTGTAGCGCTTCTCGATCGACTCGCTCACCCGGGCTTGATGCGCAAATGTCACGGGGTCGCCATTGCCAAACCGGGCACGGATGAACGACGCCATGTCAATGCGCTCGACCCGAATATCCTGACCGAGCACCCTTGAGAGCACCTGCCCGATATCGTGTGCCGTGAAACGTCCAGGCCCCACCAGCTCGTAGGTGGCTGCCGCATGGCGTGTCGGCTGTGCGAGCACCATCGCTGCCACCTCAGTCACATCGTCCAGATCGACCATGGATTGATAACGATCCAGCGCCCAGGACAAACGGAACACGCCTTCCTCAAAGACCGGTTTCATGCGTGTCGACAGCATGTAGTTGGCCGGTTGGAGAATGGTGAATTCGACTCCGGAAGACAGCAGATGCTCCTCGATGTCACGCTTGATTTCATGCTGGATCAGGTCTGTCGTGATGGCATGGAGCACCGAGCTGAAGACGATGTGCCCTACCCCTGCTTCCCGTGCCGCATCAACAATGTCGAAGCCGATTTCCCGTTCAGCAGGATGCAGGGTTGGGCCGATGTGATAGATAGTCGCGACGCCGCGCACCGCCTCACGAATGAACGATGGATCAGCAAGATCACCCACCAGCACTTCCTGCACACCCAGTTCTTTGAGGGTGTCGGCTGAGCCATTGCTGCGTACGCAGGCACGCACACGATGTCCTGCGGCGAGCAACCGGGGCAGGAGGCGCTTACCCTGATTGCCGTTGGCCGATGTGACGAGAATCGTAGCTGGAACACTGGTCATGGATGAAAATCCCAATCTGGTTGATAGCAAAACGAGGCGCTAAAAAACGCTCCCTGCCCATGAATTTTTTTATTGTCTGCCCCGAGTGCACGTCTCACTCGGAGCCTGGTCCCAACATGTATCTCAGCGACGTGCAGCCGGCAGGTCGGTGCAACTGCCATGGGCGACTTCCGCCGCCATCCCCACGGTTTCACCCAGGGTCGGATGGGGGTGGATGGTCTTGCCAATATCAACGGCGTCGGCGCCCATTTCGATGGCCAGGCACACCTCGCTGATCAGATCACCCGCACCGGTTCCGACGATGCCTCCGCCGACCACACGATGGGTATCGGCATCGAACAAAAGCTTGGTAAAGCCTTCATCCCGACCGTTGGCAATCGCGCGCCCTGAAGCGGCCCACGGGAAAACCGCGACCTCGAGTTTGATGCCCTTGTCCTTGGCTTCCTGCTGGGTAATACCGGCCCAGGCCACTTCTGGATTGGTGTAGGCAACGCCCGGAATTTGCAACGCATCAAAACGGCTACGCGCAAGTTCAGGATTGTTCGAGGCCTCGCCTGCAGCCACTTCAGCTGCGACGTGCCCCTCGTGGACCGCCTTGTGTGCAAGCATGGGCTGGCCAACAATGTCGCCGATCGCGAAGATATGCGGCACGTTGGTGCGCATCTGCTTATCCACTGAGATGAATCCGCGCTCACCCACGTTGATACCCGCCCTGCCGGCATCTATCTGGTCGCCATTGGGCTTTCGGCCCACAGCAACCAGGACCAGGTCATAGCATTGGGGCTCAGAGGGTGCTTTTTCACCCTCGAAGGTCACCCAGATACCCTGCTCGCTGACCTCTGCTTTCACCGTCCGGGTTTTCAACATCACGTTATCGAAACGGTGACTGTTGTGCTTTTCCCATACTTTGACCAGATCGCGATCAGGCCCTTGCATCAAGCCGTCCATCATCTCGACCACATCGATGCGCGCGCCAAGGGCTGAATAGATTGTGGCCATCTCCAGCCCGATGATCCCGCCGCCCACCACCAGCATGCGTTTGGGCACGGCCCTGAGCTCCAGGGCACCAGTGGAGTCAACGATTCGCGGATCCTTCGGCATAAAAGGCAGCTTGACTGCCTGGCTGCCCACGGCAATTACGCACTGTTTGAAGCGAATGACCTGCTTCTCGCCGGTCTGTTTCTGGCCGGAACCCGAAGAGACTGCGACCTCGATATGATGGGGATCCAGGAAGCGACCGAAGCCACGCACGACTTCGACATTGCGCCCCTTGGCCATCCCGGCGAGCCCGCTCGTCAGCTTGCTGACCACCGACTCCTTGTGCGCGCGCAACTTGTCGATATTCACTTGGCTGGCACCGAAGTCGATCCCCAGTGCTGCCAGATGCGGTACTTCCTCCATCACCGAGGCGATATGCAGCAACGCCTTGGAGGGGATGCAACCGACGTTGAGGCACACGCCCCCGAGCGAGGCATAGCGCTCTACCACTATGGTTTTCTGCCCCAGATCCGCTGAGCGAAAGGCGGCGGAGTAACCGCCAGGGCCGCCACCCAGGACAAGCACGTCGCACTCCCGATCAGCACTGCCCCCGTGAATGGACGCCGCCGCGGATGCAGGCCGTAGCGACGGCGCGCTGGCAGACGGCACTGCCGCAGCAGGAGCCACTGATCGGGCTGCCACGTCATTCGACTCCAGCGTCAACAACACGGCGCCTTCTGCCACCTTATCGCCGATTTTGACCAGCACTTCCTTGACCACCCCGGTGGCCGAAGACGGCACATCCATGGTGGCCTTGTCCGACTCAAGCACGCAGATGGCGTCATCGACTGCAACCAGATCGCCGACTCTGACCAGCACCTCGATCACCGACATGGCGGCCGCATCGCCGATGCCTGGCAACTTCACTTCAATAACCTGACTCATGGGCTCCCCCCTCAAAGTGTAATTCGACGGAAATCAGCCAACAGAGCAGCTAGATGCTGGAGGAAACGTGCCGAGGCAGCGCCATCCACGACGCGGTGATCCCATGAAAGTGCCAAGGGCAGAATCAGTCGGGGTGCAAACCCGTTGCCATCCCAAACCGGTCTGATTTGAGCGCGAGTAACGCCGAGGATCGCCACTTCTGGCGCATTGATAATGGGCGTAAAACCGGTACCACCAATGCCACCAAGGCTTGAAACCGTAAAGGTTCCACCGGTCATGTCGGCAGGGCCCAACTTGCCGTCCCGCGCTTTTCTCGCCAACTCACCACATTCCGTGGCGATCTGGCCGATACCTTTCTGATCTGCATCACGAATGACCGGCACCACCAGCCCGTTCGGCGTGTCAGCAGCAAAACCAATATGGTAGTACTGCTTCAGGATCAGGATCGGCTCGCCGTCTTCGCTGCCCAACGAACTGTTGAACTGCGGGAACGCCTTCAGGGAAGCGACCGCGGCCTTGATCAAAAAAGCCAGCATGGTGTACTTGATCGCGTCCTTGCCACCCTCTTTGTTGAGCTGGACCCGAAACGCTTCAAGCTCGGTAATATCCGCTTCTTCGTTGTTGGTAACGTGCGGAATCATCACCCAGTTACGCGAGAGATTCGCGCCGGAGATTTTCTTGATACGCGACAGCGCGAACTTTTCGACAGTGCCGAATTTGGCGAAATCAACGTCCGGCCAAGGCAGCAGGTTGAGCCCGGCTGATTGGTCGCCACGAGGCGCGGGACTGTCAAGGCGAACCAGGGCGTCCTTGACGAAGCGTTCGACATCCTCACGAAGCATCCGCCCGCCTTTACCGGTCGCCGCCACTTTCGATACGTCCACACCCAACTTGCGGGCATAACTGCGAACCGAAGGACTGGCGTGTGGTTTGACGCCGGATGCATTCACCGCTGGCGCAACAGGTGCAACAGGCTTCGCAACGACAGGTGCCGACGCAGGTGAATCCTTGATACTCACCTCTGAAACCGCCACCGCACTCTGAATGGCAGGCGCTTCATCTGCGGCCATCTGCAACGTGAGGATGGAACTGCCCTTGGACACCCGATCCCCTTCCTTGATGATCACCGACACAACTGTGCCGGCGCCAGGGCTCGGCACGTCCATCGAGGCCTTGTCCGATTCCAGGGTCAGCAAAGGGTCATCGAACGCGACTTTATCGCCCGGCTTGACCAACACCTCGATCACCGGGAGGTCTTTGAAGTCCCCAATGTCAGGGACATGAATCTCTCTGATTTCACTCATGACTTACCGTCGCCCAGAAATAGATCCGTTGCGGGTTCACGCAACAGAGGGAGCGCTCATCGAGCGCATGCGAAGAGAAAACCTGTTACCGCGTCCACGGCGCCGGGCTATCACCTTTCAAGCCGTAGCGCTCGATGGCTTCGGCCAGTGCCTGACGCGGCAAACTGCCGTCGCGCACCAAACCGTCCAGCGCTGCCAGAACCACCTGGTGCCGATCAACTTCGAAGAAGCTGCGCAAGGCTGCGCGGGTATCGCTGCGGCCAAACCCGTCGGTTCCCAGTGCAATAAAGCGCGCATCGACGTAGCTGGCGATGAGTTGAGGCCAGGCGCGAACATAGTCTGAAGCGACAATCACCGGCGCATTGCCGGCGAGGGAGGCGCACAGGTGGCTGACTTGCTCGGGTTCAGCAGGATTCAGTCGATTGTGTCGCTCAACTGCCCGCGCTTCGCGAGCGAGCTCGCTGAAACTGGTGACGCTCCACACCTCGCTCGATACCTGCCAGTCAGCAGCCAGCAGCTCGGACGCGGCGATCACTTCGCGCAGGATGGTGCCGGAGCCCAACAGCCGAACTGAGCCACGCGACGCGGGTGCATCCGACACGGCATAGCGATACATGCCGCGAATGATTTGATCCTCAACGCCAGACGGCAAAGAAGGCTGGGCGTAGTTCTCGTTCATCACAGTGATGTAGTAGAACTCATCGACATCGCGTTCCATCATCTGCCGCATGCCATGATCGACAATCACCGCCAGCTCGCCAGCGAAAGCCGGATCATAGGCGCGGCAGTTGGGAACAGTGGCGGCCATGACATGGCTACTGCCATCCTGGTGCTGCAGCCCTTCTCCACCCAAGGTAGTTCGCCCTGCGGTGGCACCCAGCAAAAAGCCGCGTGCACGCTGGTCAGCCGCTGCCCAGATCAAATCCCCGACACGCTGGAAACCAAACATTGAGTAATAGATGTAGAACGGCAGCATCGGTTTGCCGTGAACACTGTAGGAGGTCGCGGCAGCCACCCAGGAAGACAGTGCACCCGCTTCCGTAATGCCCTCCTCCAACAGCTGACCATCCCGGGCTTCACGGTAATACAGCATCGAGCCGGCATCCTCTGGCTCGTAAAGCTGGCCGAGCGGCGAGTAGATACCGATCTGGCGAAACAGGTTGGCCATACCAAAAGTACGCGCTTCGTCCGCGACGATTGGGACGACTCGTGGCCCCAGCTCTTTATCTTTGAGCAAGCCGCCGAGCATCCGGACGACTGCCATG
>NZ_JAMFRV010000599.1 GCF_026224925.1 Pseudomonas sp.
AATACATCCATTACTACAACCATGATCGCATCAAGCTGAAACTGAACGGGCTGAGCCCTGTGGCGTACAGGACCCAGTCTGCTGCGGCTTAGCTATTTTTTGTCCAATTTTTTGGGGTCAGTTCAGTAATCTTAAAGACCTGTGGGAGCGAATTCATTCGCGAAGAAGCCAACGCGGTATCAGTCTTTATCCCACCGCCCCGCCGCTGCATGATCACTGTCCCGCCCTTCTACCCAACGTGGTCCATCACTGGTGGTTTCTTTCTTCCAGAATGGCGCTCGGGTTTTCAGGTAGTCCATGACAAACGCACAGGCATCGAACGCTGCTTGCCGGTGTGCGCTGGCGACGCCAACAAACACAATCGGCTCACCCGGCTCTAAAGCGCCGATTCGGTGCAGCACTTCCAATTTAAGTAATGGCCAGCGCTGTTCAGCTTCGACGGTGATCTTGGCCAAGGCTTTTTCGGTCATGCCTGGATAGTGCTCAAGAAACATCCCTGCCACTTCTCGACCTTCGTTGAAATCACGCACATAGCCCACAAAACTGACCACCGCGCCGACACCGACATTGGCCGCGTGGAGCGCGTTCACTTCCGCGCCAGGATCGAAGGCTGCCGTCTGCACCCGAATCGCCATGTTCAGCCTCCGGTTACAGGGGGGAAGAAGGCGACTTCATCACCGGGTGCCAACGGTTCGTCCAGCCGACACAGCTCTTCGTTACGCGCGCACATCAGGTTTCGTTCGGCCAAAACCTGCCAGACGCCGCCGCGCAGGACCAAAAACTCGCGCAACGCACGAACGGTTGGGTAAACGCCCTCCACCGCCTCGCTGTCCAGACCCAGTGTCTCGCGAAACCGAGCGAAATAAAGTACCTGAACACTCATTGAGCACCCGCCTTGTCAGCCATAAAGTGCCCACTCTTACCACCGAGTTTTTCCAGCAGCCGCACGTTTTCGATGACCATGCCCCGGTCAACCGCCTTGCACATGTCATAGATCGTCAGTGCAGCGACACTGGCAGCGGTCAGCGCTTCCATCTCCACACCGGTCTGCCCGGAGAGTTTACAGCGGGCGACGATCCGTACCCTGTCTTCGCCTTCGGCACTCAGCTCGACCTTAACGCCGGTCAGCATCAGCGGATGGCACAGCGGGATTAGATCAGAGGTTTTCTTAGCCGCCTGAATACCGGCAATGCGCGCCACGGCGAACACATCACCCTTGGGATGGCCACCGCTGACAATCATTTGCAGGGTTTCAGGGCGCATACGCACAAACGCTTCGGCCACCGCTTCACGGAACGTCACGTCTTTATCAGTGACGTCGACCATGTTGGCGCGACCTTGGGAATCGAGATGAGTCAGCACAACGTTACTCCTGAGCAGGAGCGGGCAGTGTAAACCGTGGGAGCGGACTTGTCCGCGAAGGCCATTAAACGCGGTATATCTGACAAATCGCATCGTATGGACTTCGCGAACGAGTTCGCTCCTACAGGGGTCCTCCAGTGTCAGCAAATGCCGTTATAAATGGCTCTCCGCATACTCGGCCAAGATCGAGCGTGGTACGCCCTGCAAGGTAATGTGCACGCCATTGGGGAAGTCTTTGAAACGCTCCGTCAGATAAGTAAGGCCAGAACTGGTGGCCGACAGATAGGGCGTATCGATTTGCGCCAGGTTACCCAGGCACACCACTTTAGAACCGGCACCGGCACGGGTGATGATGGTTTTCATCTGGTGCGGCGTAAGGTTCTGGCATTCATCGATCAAAATCAGGCTTTGCTGGAAACTGCGGCCTCGGATGTAGTTGAGGGATTTGAACTGCAGTGGCACTTTACTGAGGATGTAATCGACACTGCCGTGGGTGTTCTCGTCATCCATGTGCAGCGCTTCAAGGTTGTCGGTAATGGCGCCCAACCAAGGCTCCATCTTCTCGGCCTCGGTGCCGGGCAGGAATCCGATCTCCTGATCCAACCCTTGCACGCTACGGGTAGCGATGATGCGGCGATAACGCTTGCTGACCATGGTTTGTTCGATCGCAGCGGCCAGCGCAAGAATGGTTTTACCGGAACCGGCGGCGCCCGACAGGTTGACCAGATGGATGTCCGGGTCAAGCAGCGCAAACAATGCCAGGCCTTGATAGATGTCACGCGGTTTCAGGCCCCAGGCTTCTTGGTGCAGCAGCGGCTCCTGGTGCATGTCCAGAATCAGCAGTTCGTCCGCCTTGATGCCCTTGATCCAGCCCACAAACCCCTGTTCGTCGATGATGAATTCATTGATGTGCACAGCCGGCAAATTGTCGGTGAGCTGCACGCGGTGCCAAGTGCGACCATGATCCTGGCGAGTTTCAACTTTGCTTACGCGGTCCCAGAAGGAACCGGTCATGGTGTGATAGCCACGCGACAACATGGAAACGTCGTCGACCAGTTGATCGGTACTGTAGTCCTCGGAGGCGATCCCACACGCCCGAGCTTTGAGGCGCATGTTGATGTCTTTGGTGACCAGTACCAAGCGCAAATCCTTGTCGCGCGTGTGCAGGTCAATCAACTGATTGATGATGATGTTGTCGTTCAGGTGCTCAGGTAACAGGCTATTGGGCTCGTTACGTTTGCTCATCAAAATAGACAGGAAACCTTTGCAAATGCCGGTCCCGCGATCAATCGGTACGCCTAACTCAACCTCTTCCGGTGTAGCGCCGCCCAATGTTTTGTCGATCAGTCGAATGGCTTGACGGCATTCGGCTGCGACGGAGTGTTTGCCAGCTTTGAGCTTGTCCAGCTCTTCAAGGACTGTCATGGGGATGGTGACGTGGTGTTCTTCGAAGTTCAGTAAAGCGTTTGGATCATGGATCAATACGTTGGTATCGAGCACGTACATGATTGGCTGGTTAGAGGAAGGGGTGCGTCCGTGATCATCCATACTCGCTCACCTTTTTTAGGAGCCAAGCGACGCAATACCACTAAACTGCGCCACGGTAAGGCCGCCGACGCTCCTCTTCAGGCAGAGGAGCAATGCTCAAGATGGGTCTGGGATGACGCCACCTGTGTTGCAGGTTTCGGCGATCTGTATTTGTAATACCGCAAAGGCATGACACTAAAAAGCTCTTTGACACTTTTTTGAAGTTTATTTTTCGGTGTGACGAATAGCGCTTGGCGGCGCGGTCAAGCACCGTTAAAGTCGGAAGTCCGCCTGACCCGAATTGTGGAGCAAATCCACCCCCGATTCCCCTTCAATTAGCTGCATCCCCTTGCTCTGCGGCCCTTTCAGGGTAGCCGTGACAATCCTGCCACTGAAGTCCACTTTGCGCCGTGTTGGTGAGCAGCCAAGGCAACGCCGTTTCGACTTTATTGTGAATGTCATGGAAAACCACCACACCACGTCGCCACAGCAACATCAGGGTCAATACCCGCTGCCCTGCCTGATCGGCGGTGATGTTTGGGCTCCAATCCTCGGAGTCGATATTCCACAAAGACACCTTTAGACCCTGTGCCCGGAAGAACTCGGCACTGTCATCCCGACGTTGACCGTACGGCGGCCGGAACAGTGCTACGTAATTGTCCGGCAGCGCCTGCTGCAGCAACGCGGCAGTGCGTTGCACCGAGCTTTTCCAATCAACCCATTGGCTATGCGAACGATACTGCCAGCCCTGTGAACCGACACATTGTTGTTTGTAGAGGGCTTGAACCTCGGCCGCAGAACTCTCGGTCTCTCGGGTTTGCAGGGTTTTGCCCAACACAAAAAACGTGGCGTTGAGTTTTCGCTGACGCAAATAATCGGTCAGCCAGTCAGTGGTGCTACCGGTTACGGTAGGGCCGCTGTCGAAACTCAGCAAAAATGATCGATCGCTGAGTTCGTCACCGGTGAGTTCATCCGAGTTGTAGCGCTCAATCTCGCTGCTGGTCAGCGGAAACAGCGCCGCCATGTGCAGTAACTCGGTCAGGTAACGGTCATGAAAAACCTGGCTCGGCAGGTCCCAAGTGGCGTAGAACGAATCGTCGGCCACTTTAAATTTGGTGGCCTGCTCGCGCAGCATCTGCATGTCTTCGACCAGTACACAGTACGAGGCATCCTGTTCACAGCTTTGTTGGGCGAACTGATAATTCTCCAGCAAACGGGTCCACAGCCGCTGACGGATCAGGTTCAGCGACACCATATTGATCTTCCTCAGGCCCAGGCGCGCCTTAAGGGCTGCCTCATCCTGACTTTCACTGACCACCAGCGCATGGGCAAACGCTAGGATCTCGGCACGCGAGGCGACGTCAAACAATACCGGAGTGGTTAACTGCTCCGGCCATACGCTGCGATCCATGGTCGCAAGCGGCACCGGACCGGCCGCCTGGGCATTGAGCCAAAACAGACAAGCTGAGAGTAAAAGAACAATGCGCACAATCAGATCCCCAGAAATACCTCGCGGCGCACTATAACCTGCTGGAGTCAATCACCCTCAACCCCTAGAATCGCGCCCACGTTTATAGGAGACGATTCTATGCTGATGGTGATTTCCCCGGCAAAAACCCTCGACTTCGAAACCCCTGCGGTCACGAAGCGCTTCACCCAGCCGCAGTACCTGGATCACTCTCAGGAGCTAATCGTCCAGTTGCGCGAATTGACCCCTGCGCAAATCGCCGACCTGATGCACCTGTCAGACAAGCTCTCCGGCCTCAACGCGGCACGCTTCGGCAGCTGGACCCCGGACTTCACCCCGGACAACGCCAAGCAGGCCCTGCTGGCGTTCAAAGGCGATGTCTATACAGGGTTACAAGCAGAAGACTTCACCGATACTGACTTTTCCTACGCCCAAGACCATCTACGCATGCTCTCAGGCTTATATGGTCTTTTGCGACCGCTTGACCTCATGCAACCCTATCGCCTGGAAATGGGCACCAAGCTGGCCAACGCCCGGGGTAAAGACCTGTACGCGTTCTGGGGCACGCAAATCAGCGAATGGTTGAACCTGGCACTGCAGGACCAAGGCGATGATGTGCTGCTTAACCTGGCGTCCAACGAATACTTCTCAGCCGTGAAACGCTCTGCGTTGAATGCACGAATTATCAATACCGAATTTCGCGACCTGAAAAATGGTCAGTACAAGATCATCAGCTTTTACGCCAAAAAAGCCCGCGGCATGATGAGCCGGTTTGTGATCAAGGAGCAAATCAACAGTCCCCAAGCACTGAAGCAATTTGACGCCCACGGCTACCGTTACAACGCGGCTCAATCGAAACCCGATACGCTAGTTTTTCTTCGCGATACGCCCTCTGAGTAACACCGGTTTAACACACACGTCTCCCCTGCGAGACGTGTCGCTGGCTTTGTGTCTCAGGCATTTTACAACCCGGAAATGCCAATTGATTGGCGTCAATAAACCACCTACAACTTTCCCGAACTAAGCTTTTTAAAATTATTTGCATTTTTTTTGCCTGCCGAATCGCACTAATTTTAAGTAGTGGCCTATAAGCATCCTTCACCCTCAACTACCCGCCAACTAAGGCCTCAACTAAAAAGGCCATCATAGTTCAAGTGCTTCTGACCACGACCCGCGAACGGCCATTGGGCAGAAATGACCCTAACGGCTCAGGAACTAATATATAAATTAGAGGCTCTTACCTTCCGTAACAATTATTACCTGCGACGTAAGCAATCTCTTACACCGCAGCGGGGCGATCAGCGAAGTTAAGTTGTCTTAACAGCAGCGTTATCGTAGTCGATGACAGAAGCATCAAGAGACACGCGCATTCCCCGTCACTCCAAAGAACGGGAGAAGCTCCTCTCTAAATGGCCCAGAGCCTGATTACAGGCCGTATGCGCCCGTTTCACACTTTTTTTGAGCAAGCCTTGTGAACAGGCTCTCACACTTAAAAAAATGCCGACGTTCAACAGCGCGACTTCATTGCCGCCCACTGCTGAGCGGTCGTTTATTGCTGGACACCTACTTACCAGCCAACTTTGGCGTGAATGAACAAGGAGATTACGATGCGTATCAGCATCTTTGGTTTGGGTTATGTCGGCGCAGTATGTGCCGGTTGCCTGTCCGCCCGCGGTCACGATGTAGTCGGTGTGGATATTTCAAGCGCCAAAATTGACCTTATCAACAATGGCAAATCGCCCATAGTTGAACCAGGTTTGGAAGAGCTACTGGCTCAGGGGATAAAGACCGGAAAACTAAGAGGAACTACGGATTTTGCTGCTGCTATTCGCGACACTGACTTGTCGATGATTTGCGTAGGTACTCCGAGCAAAAAGAACGGTGATTTAGAGCTCGATTACATCGAGTCTGTGTGCCGGGAAATTGGCTTTGTTCTGCGTGACAAGACCTCTCGTCATACCATCGTCGTGCGCAGCACGGTGTTGCCTGGTACGGTCGCCAACGTCGTTATTCCAATCCTGGAAGACTGTTCCGGCAAGAAAGCCGGCGTCGATTTTGGCGTAGCGGTCAACCCTGAGTTCCTGCGTGAAAGCACCGCGATCAAGGATTACGATCTGCCACCGATGACCGTCATCGGCGAGTTTGATAAAGCCTCTGGTGACGTGCTGCAAGCGCTGTACGAAGAGCTTGACGCACCGATTATCCGCAAGGACATCGCTGTCGCCGAGATGATCAAGTACACCTGCAACGTATGGCATGCGACCAAAGTGACGTTCGCCAACGAAATCGGCAATATCGCGAAAGCGGTCGGTGTCGATGGCCGCGAAGTGATGGAAGTGGTTTGCCAAGACAAAACCCTCAACCTCTCCCAGTACTACATGCGTCCTGGCTTCGCTTTTGGCGGCTCTTGCCTGCCCAAAGACGTGCGTGCCCTGACCTACCGTGCTGGCTCGCTGGACGTCGAAGCGCCACTGCTCAACTCGTTGATGCGCAGCAACGTTTCGCAAGTGCAAAACGCCTTTGACATCATCACTAGCCACGACAAACGCAAAGTCGCCCTGCTCGGCCTCAGCTTCAAGGCCGGCACCGATGACCTGCGCGAATCACCCTTGGTGGATTTGGCAGAAATGTTGATAGGCAAAGGTTACGACCTGAGCATCTACGACACCAATGTTGAATATGCACGCATGCACGGTGCGAACAAGGAATACATCGAGTCGAAGATCCCCCACGTCTCGTCCTTGCTCAACTCGGACTTCGACGACGTCATCAACAACTCCGACGTGATCATCCTGGGCAACCGCGATGAGAAGTTCCGCGCACTGGCCGACAAAGCCCCCGCAGGCAAACAGGTCATCGACCTGGTTGGTTTCATGACCAACGCCACCAGTGAAAGTGGCCGCACCGAAGGCATCTGCTGGTAACGGAAACGACGGTCTGTGGGAACCGACTCGTTCGCGAAGGACGCCTTCGCGAATGAGTCCGCTCCCACCTGTCACTCATCATCCCGATACGGAAGCAGATTATGCAAAGGCTAAAGCACGGTCTTCTTCAGGCCGCCGGTTGGCTGTTCTACCTCAGTTTATTGATGGGCATCGCTATGGCGTTGCCTACAAGTATCTTCGACCCACAGTCGAAGGACTTTCTCTTTTTGATCGGTTTTATCGGCATCTGGCGCTACTCCATGGGTGCCACGCACTTTGTGCGCGGCATGTTGTTTCTGTACGTGGTCTATCCGCATTTGCGCCGCAAGGTTCGTAAGTTGGGTGCTGCAGGCGACCCGTCCCATGTGTTCCTGATGGTCACCAGCTTTCGAATTGACGCCCTGACCACGGCGCAGGTGTACAGCTCGGTGATTCAGGAAGCCATTGATTGCGGCTACCCGACCACGGTGGTGTGCTCGCTGGTAGAGATGTCCGATGAGCTGCTAGTCAAGAGCATGTGGGCCCGGCTCAATCCGCCAGCGCGGGTGAAACTGGATTTCGTGCGCATCGCTGGCACCGGCAAACGTGATGGTTTGGCCTTTGGTTTCCGGGCAATTTCCCGGCACCTGCCAGACTCCCGCGCCGTGGTTGCCGTGATCGATGGCGATACCGTGCTCAGCCCTGGCGTCGTCCGCAAGACCGTGCCGTGGTTCCAACTGTTCGGCAATGTCGGCGGCCTGACCACCAACGAGTTCTGCGAAGTGCGCGGCGGCTACATCATGGCCCAGTGGCACAAACTGCGCTTCGCTCAGCGTCACCTCAACATGTGTTCCATGGCCCTGTCCAAGCGTGTGCTGACCATGACGGGGCGGATGTCGGTGTTCCGCGCTGAAGTCGTGACCAACCCTGACTTTATTGCCGACGTGGAAAGTGACTCCCTGGAGCATTGGCGCCTGGGCACATTCAAGTTTCTCACCGGCGACGACAAGTCCAGCTGGTTCAGCCTGATGCGCCTGGGCTACGACACTTTTTACGTGCCAGATGCCACGATCAACACCGTTGAGCATCCACCCGAAAAAAGCTTCCTCAAAGCCAGCCGCAAACTGATGTTTCGCTGGTACGGCAACAACTTGCGTCAGAACTCACGTGCACTGGGGCTCGGCGTAAAGCGCCTTGGATTGTTCACCAGCGTGGTGCTGTTTGACCAGCGGGTGTCGATGTGGACGTCAATTCTTGGCCTGACCGTGGCCTTGATCGCCGGCTTCAAATACGGCGTTACGTTCATCCTTGTGTACCTGCTGTGGATTGGCATTACCCGCTTGATTTTGACCCTGCTGCTGTCTTGCACTGGCCACAGCATTGGCCCTGCTTACCCAATGATTCTCTATTACAACCAGATCGTCGGCGCACTGGTGAAGATCTACGTGTTCTTCCGCCTTGATCAACAATCCTGGACCCGCCAGGACACCAAACTCACTCGCGACCTGGCCAGCTTTCAACGTTGGTTCAATACATGGTCGTCCCGAACCATGACGTTCTCCGCATTCAGCGTGTTTGTCGCTGTGCTGCTGGGAATGGTGTGACCGGGCCGATGGATCAATCGAATTTAGTAGGAGCTACGCCATGAATACCGCCGTGAACGCCAATGTTGTGCACGAATCCGAAGCCCAGCGCCAGCACGCCCGGGTCAAAATCCCCGCCAAGCTGCGCTTGCTCACCGGCCAGCCGAATGCCCCGCTGGTACGCGTGGAAGACTTGTCAGCTGGTGGCTTGAGCTACATCGCCCCCAGCAATCAAAGACCGGCCGTGGGCGAAGTTATAAAGGGCCGTATGCAGTTCCTGATCGACAACCTTGGCCTGGCCATGGACATCGAGATGCAGATTCGCTCGGTCGATGCCGCTACCGGTCGCGTGGGTTGCCAGTTCCAAAACCTGGAACAACAAGACATTGCCACCTTGCGCCACTTGATCACCTCACACTTGAGCGGCGACATCGTCAGCATGGGTGAAGTACTGGCAACATTGCAGCGCGACAACTTCACCAAGGCGCGCAAGCAAAAAGGCAGCGGCGGCGGCATGTCCGCGTTCGCCCGGTTAAGGGCAGTGACCTTTAGCGCGGGTATTTTTGTTGTCGGTCTGGTCGCATTCGGTTTCATCTTAAAGTCAGTCTACGGCTTGTACTTCGTCAGCCACGCCACTGCCGGCGTCGTCAGCGTTGCCAGCCTAGACGTGACAATGCCCCGCGAAGGCACCGTGCAAAGCCTGGTCAGCGTCAACGGCGAGGTTGCCAAAGGCGCCCCGCTGGCGTCGTTCAACACCAGCATGCTGGAAATGCTCAAAGACCATTTGGCTGACACCCAGCTGCAACCGGCGAAAATCGAAGAGTTGTTCGCTCGCCAGCTGAGCGGCACCTTGACCAGCCCATGCGATTGCGTCGTCTCCAAGCAACTGATTCCGGACGGCCAGTTCGCCGGTAAAGGCGCAGTGATTTTCCAACTGGTGCCACGCAACACCCAAGCCGATATCGAAGCGCGCTTCACCTACCGTCAGTTTGCCGACGTGCGCCCCGGCGCGCGTGTGAACTTCCAGGTGGCCGGCGACGACACCCTCCGCACCGGCAAAATTGTCAGCAGCGCAAACTTGAGCAGCGTCGACCTGTCCACTGACATTCGCGTGCGCATCAAGCCAGACGTCTCCCTGAGCAGCAGCTTGTCCGGGCGCCCAGTCGAAGTCACCAGCGACCGCGGTCCGTCGCTGAACTGGCTGATCGACAAAGCCACGGCAGCAGGTCTCTGACATGGCGCGCCCTCTAAGCCCACTACGAACGCTGTCGACCCCGGCGCTGCTGGGCCTGGCGGTTGCGATCGGCCTCAGCGGTTGCGCTGGGCTGCCCGATCAGCGCCTGGCCAATGAGGCCCTGAAGCGCGGCGACACAGCACTGGCAACGCAGAACTACCGGCAATTGGCAGACCTGGGCTACAGCGATGCTCAGGTCGGCCTGGCTGATATTCAAGTTGAAACCCATGACCCGGAACAACTCAAACTGGCCGAAGCGACTTATCGCGCGGCAGCCGACACCTCGCCACGGGCCCAGGCTCGTTTGGGTCGGTTGTTGGTGGCGCGCCCTGACGCGACGGAGGCTGAGCACCGTGAAGCTGAAGGGTTGCTGAAAAAAGCCTTTGCCAATGGCGAAGGCGGCACCTTGATTCCGCTGGCAATGCTTTACCTGCAATACCCGCAGAGCTTCCCCGGCGTCAACGCGCAGCAGAAGATTGACCAATGGACCAAGGCGCGTTACCCGGAAGCCAACCTGGCCCAAGTGCTGCTCTACCGCACACAAAATACGTATGACCAGCACTTGGACGACGTCGAGCGCTTGTGCAAAGCCTCGTTGGCCGTCACCGATATTTGCTACGTCGAACTGGCCACCGTTTACCAAAAGCGCGCGCAGGTCGATCAACAGAGCGCTTTGATCGCGCAGCTTGAAGCTGGGCACGCCACAGGCAAAATCTCCTCACAACGGGTCGACGCTGTAGCGCGAGTACTGAGTGACAGCGACCTCGGCAAGCCGGACGAAAAAACCGCACAGCGCCTGCTCGAAGGCGTAGCGCCGGGTTATCCGATTTCGTGGGTGAGTTTGGCCAAGCTGCTGTATGACTTTCCCGAACTGGGCGACGTTAACAAGATGATGGAATACCTGAACAACGGTCGTGCGGCGGATCAACCCCGCGCCGAACTGCTGTTGGGCAAGTTGTACTACGAAGGTAAATGGGTACTGCCCGATGCCAAGGCCGCCGAAACTCACCTGAAAAAAGCCGAAGGCAGCGAAATAGCCGCGCACTATTACCTGGGCCAGATTTATCGCCGTGGCTACCTCGGCAACGTTGACTCGCAAAAAGCCGCCGACCAACTTCTGACCGCCGCACGCGGAGGCCAGAACAGCGCTGATTACGCCTTGGCGCAGCTGTTCTCCCAAGGCCGTGGCACTAAACCAAATCTGCTTAATGCCTACGTGTTCAGCCAATTGGCGCTGGCCCAAGGCACGCCTGAAGCTACTGATCTCGCTCAGCAACTTAATGACCAACTACCGCCTGCACAACGCGCCGATGCGCAACGCCTGTTGCAACAAGAGCAACAACTGCGCGGCACAACCGCTCAGAACGCACGCGCCCTGAGTGCAATGCAGCAAGTTGACGGCGAGGAAGCCCTATGAAGTTCAATCCCTGGATGACCGCCAGTTTAGGTCTGAGTATTTCCCTGTTTTCGGCTGGGCATGTACTGGCCGCTGAATTGACTGAAACCAAAAACTTTGGCCTTGAAGTCAAAATCACCGGTCAGTCCGAAGACGATCGCGACCTTGGCACTCAAGGTGGTGGCGACGTCAACGGCCTCGGTCTCGACCTTCGCCCTTGGGCCTACGGCGAGCGCGGCGATTGGAGCGGCTACGTCATGGGGCAAGCCGTCACGTCGACTGACATTATCGAAACCGACCCCCTGCAGAAAACTGACGATGCCAACAACAGCAGCAGCAACAAGCGCAAGCCCGACAAAAACTATTTGGCCCTGCGTGAATTCTGGATCGGTTACAAAGGTTTCACCCCGTATCCCGGCGAGCAACTTCGGTTTGGTCGTCAACGCCTGCACAACGACGATGGCATGTGGCGCGACACCAACATCGAAGCCCTGAATTGGGATTTCGACACCACGTTGCTCAAGGCTCACCTCGGCGCAGCGGAACGCTTCAGCGACTACCGCACGGACTTCAGCCAACTGGCGCCTAGAGACAAGGATCGTTTGCATATTTATGGCGATGTTTCTACCCAATGGACGCCGGGGCAATGGGTCGGCCTGCGTGCCCATCACACCCACGATGACGGCAAATTGAAAACCGGTCTGGATGAAACAGACTCGCTGGACAAGACCGAGAACGGCGACCTGACCTGGCTCGGTATCGAGGCTAACAGCGACGCCTACAACTACCGCAACACCAATACCGTCAACTACTGGGCCAGCCTGACCGGGATGTCCGGCAATCGTGACTCCATCCACCCAACCTCGCAAAATGGCGTGACAGTGGCGGGTGATAAAACCGGCGACCACGTCAACGGTTGGGCCACGGACCTTGGCTTACGCCTGCGCCTGGACCCTAACTGGCAAGTCGGCGGGGCCTACGCCCGAGCCAGCAGTGATTACGAACAAAACGGCTTGCAGAGTAACCGTTCCAACTACACCGGTACTCAGTCGCGAATCCACCGTTTCGGTGAGGCGTTTCGCGGTGAAATGAACAATATGCAGTCCGCGACGTTGTTCGGCTCCTGGATGCTGCGCGACGAGTACGACGCCAGCTTGGTCTACCACAAATTTTGGCGCGTAGACGGCAATAAGCCGGTCGGTATCGATGGCATCAATGCCGTAGAGAATAATTTCAACGCTGAGAGTGGTGTGGAGTCCAGTACTTCCCTGCCATTGATGGACGGCAAAACAGACCTCGGCCAAGAAATGGACCTAGTGGTCACCAAGTATTTCAAACAGGGCTTGTTACCTGCGGGACTCAGCCAGTCCATCGACGAACCAGCGGCGCTGGTGCGTTTCCGGGGCGGCGTGTTCAAACCGGGTGACGCCTACGGCAGCGGCGTGGATTCGTACATGCACCGCGCCTTTGTCGACGTCATCTGGCGCTTCTGATGCAAGCCGCGAAGGGAGCAATGCGATGATTGATTACCGAAAAAAAGGCGTCATAAGCCTGCTCGCCAGCGCATTGTTGCTGAGCGGTGTCGCGGCCTTTGCCGCTGACGAGCCCACGGTCGCTACCCCGGCGAACCAGGCCAAAGGGTTGCAGCAGGCCAAGACCTACACCGTGACCGATGCACCTATCGCGCCGCTGGAATTGGCCACGCCTAAATTACCTAGCCTGACGGGTTACACCGCCGAAGCAGTGGCGAAAAAGATCGTCCGCAACAAGGTCGGCAAGGTCAAAGTCAAACGGATGATGGAAGAGATTCCGCTCAAGGAATTCATCGGTGGCGACAACAAGATGGAAGAGTGGGTAGCCCGTCAACACGGTATACCTCAAGCAATTTTCATCGATGACGGTTACGTTAATCTGCATGACCTGACCAAAGTTCTGCCCAAGCAGTACTTCAGCGAAACCTCGCCCGGCGTGTTCCTCGCCAGGTTGCCGATTGTGGTTGGACACAAAGGCACCCTTGAGAT
>NZ_JAMFRV010000600.1 GCF_026224925.1 Pseudomonas sp.
AATGGCATGTATGCTGCGGGCTGCTGCCAACGGCATCCGTACCTTGAGTGGAGTGAACTCAAGCAACAAACTAACCAGTTTACCTGCAGTTTTCCAAGCGCTCTGCCAGTTGGCTTCGCCAGTGCTGGTGGTCTGGGTGTCGACCCGCTCAATAACCCGCTGCACTTCAGCGTGGTAGCTGGCGATGAAGATGTTTGTAGTATTTAGCGGTGAGGCGCGGACTTTCAGATTTTTCTGCTTTTTGACGGTTCCTAAAATGTCGGCCAACAACTGCTGCTGCTCAGGGGGTACAAGGCCGCTCAGATAATCATGTAACTTTGGATTATTAAACAGCTGGTCCTGCATTTCCTTCTCGCTGGCATATTCACGAAAGCTCACATTATCTGGAGCCATCGGGGTATACAAAACTACGCTAGGAACACTCAGGTTGGATTCAGGAGCAATCAGCAGCAGCCCCTGCAACGTCAGACCGTCGAGTTGGCGCAACAGGTCAGTAGTGCCAGGAATGAAATCCAGAGGATCGTGGGAAGACGAGTCTTTGAGCACAAGCGTCTGTGCCCGAATACGATGACCTTCAACCGCTGTACTGGCATCGCTATTGGTCGCATGATCAAGTACTGCCATCACCCATTTATAACGTCGGTTTTGGAGCTCCGACGGCAAGCTGCTGTCGTCGGCAAAGTCCTTGGCCATTTTGGCTTCGATTGCATCCAGACTCATTTGAGCGTACATCAGCTGCGCGTATTGATCGCGATGCCACTGGCCAAGGGATGAGTCCAGTAAACGCTGCTTGAGAAATGCGGCATAGCTATTGCCTACATTCAGCTTGCGCACAAGCTGATGTATGTAGTGCGGGCTTACGTCCCTGATCCGGCGCTGGTGCTTATCCCAAAAAGTCGCCGTCATCCTGAAGTTCAGTTCAAAGACGCCGAGATTCTCCAGGCAGAGGTCGGTGAGGCTGCGGAACGTTGCCTCGCCGTCAAAACCAGATTCGCCATCATTCAATGGCCTGACAAACGGAATGTCGCC
Source organism: Pseudomonas sp. (assembly GCF_026224925.1). Lineage (GTDB taxonomy): Bacteria > Pseudomonadota > Gammaproteobacteria > Pseudomonadales > Pseudomonadaceae > Aquipseudomonas. The sequence continues at coordinate 1,030 of NZ_JAMFRV010000600.1, forward strand.
GGGTGAACCTTCTTGATTACCGGTCCACGAGAGTTCATAGGTCGCGACCATTATTTCATCAGGGTCAAGACGTAAACCAAGATCGTAATCAAGCTTGTGCCTCAGCTGAGTCCTGGCATAGGCACGCAGTTGCGTTTTGTCGCCGTACTCACTGAGGCTTAGGAGAGGGGATCCCTGCGAGGCCCTCAAAGCCTGAAGATAAAAGTCCACTGCCGCGTTCCAGACGATTTTGTCGCCGACCGAAGCGTTGATCATCCAGTCAGGTAACAATTCCTTTTTCACCTCAAGCAAATGCTCAGGGTTATACCAGCCTCCGTTGGACGCAGCGGCAGCATTACCCAACAACCTGCGAAGTCCTGCGATATCGGTTTCGGACTCCATCCCCAGCGTTAGACGTTGATCAGGTTGCAGCACGGAAGAAATCGCCCGATAGAAGCTGTCAGTGCCAACATTGAAACTGGAGATTTCATCATTGTGATAGTTTTTAACGGCGTAGTTACCGTCGCCGCGATGCAAAAGGAGAATTGAGGTCGTCGAATACGCCGGGACATCGTCAAGATAACTTCCGTCAGCGTCCACCTCGACGATCCATAAGTCGTAATCCAAAAGGCGTTTCAACTCATCCTTGGCAGCGGTTCTGGCGAGTGTATCGGTGTCTTCGTTATAGGTTCGCGTGCGGAAAATGCCATCGAGCCCTCGGTCTTTATGCCATTCTGCTAAAGACTTATCCAAGGCCTCACTAAAGGGAACCGGCAATACGTATTCATCCAGAAACGCTTGCTCTTGCTCTTCCGATAGAGGGTGTTGCTCTAATATCGCATTGAGGCGCTCCGCGGGCACCTCAGGATTAAATGTCAACAACTGAGTAAATAGAGGCGTGTCCTCGCTAACGTGCTGTTTCCAAAGCGGCAGAAACGGGTTGTGAACGCTAAAGTTTGTATTGCATTTCATTCTAGGAGCTTCAGCGAACAAAACTTCGAATACATCTGCTCGCTTGGCCTTGAGTAAGGCCACCAATTGCCCGCGTAGCGTAACGATCCGCCCAGCAGTGCTTGAACTACCTTGAAAATTGCCACCAACACCTAACCTAGAACTTACAGGAAGCTGGTCGAAAATGCTCTGGAACAGCGCTTCGTCATCCGCAACCGTCGATGTGACATATTCACCGTAGCGGTCTTGCTCCACTGAAACACTATTTTTGATAACGCTGGGGTCAGTGCCTTTGAGGTAAGTCGCGAGGGTGTTGCCGCGTTCGCTATCTACTTTGAGCTGCAAATCCAATGGCCATTCAGTCAACTGAGGCAGCAGAGAGAAAATAATCTCTTCGAAACCGAGCGGATAAAAACCCTTCTCGCTGAATTTCTCGATGAAACCATCAATGGTCCCATCAAGCTGTTCGCGGGCTCGTTGCTCACGTGCAGAAACTGAACTGGGTATGAAGCTGACAGGTGCAGGAGTCGTTTCGGGAAGTACGGGTAAAGCCGTTGAATCGGTCATATTTGCATCCTTGCAAATGATGTTTATAACGGGAGGACGCTCGTTGTGATACACCTCCCTGTGGTTAATGAAGTGCACACTATCACTGAATTTAGTTCGGAATAACGCTCGGAAATATCAGGAAAAAACATTACCTGTAGGAACTGCCGAGACTCTGTAGGACCGAATTTATTCGGGAAGCGGTCAGCATGGTTTGCCTGAAAGACCGCGTTGTTGCCTTCCCGAATGAATTCGGCCCTACAGGGGAACGGGGATTGCCCCCGTCCGTTTACACGCCCAAATAATCCAGAATCCCTTCAGCCGCATTACGGCCTTCGAAGATTGCTGTCACTACCAGGTCAGAACCGCGAACCATATCGCCGCCGGCGAAGATTTTCGGGTGGCTGGTCTGGTGCTTGTACTGGGCCTGTTCCGGGGCGATGACGCGGCCCTGGCTGTCGGTTTGGATGCTGAACTCTTCAAACCACTGCGCCGGGCTTGGACGGAAACCGAAGGCGATAACCACGGCATCAGCCGGAATAATCTCTTCGGAACCCGGAATCGGCTCAGGGCTGCGTCGGCCACGGGCGTCGGGCTCACCAAGACGAGTCTCGACTACTTTCACGCCTTCAACTTTGTCTTCGCCAACGATAGCGATTGGCTGACGGTTGTAGAGGAAACGAACCCCTTCTTCCTTGGCGTTCTTCACTTCTTTGCGCGAGCCGGGCATGTTGGCTTCGTCACGGCGATACGCACAGGTCACCGATTTGGCGCCTTGGCGAATCGCAGTACGGTTGCAGTCCATCGCGGTGTCGCCACCGCCCAGCACCACAATCTTCTTGCCCTTCATGTCGACGAAATCTTCAGGCGACTTTTCGAAGCCCAGATTGCGGTTGACGTTGGCGATGAGGTAGTCGAGCGCATCGTGCACGCCCGGCAGGTCTTCGCCAGCAAAACCGCCCTTCATGTAGGTGTAAGTGCCCATGCCCATGAACACGGCATCGTATTCTTCAAGCAGTTGATCAATGGTGATGTCTTTACCAATTTCGGTATTGAGACGGAACTCGATACCCATGCCGGTGAAGACTTCGCGGCGATTGCTCAGCACGCTTTTTTCCAGCTTGAACTCCGGAATACCGAAGGTCAGCAGGCCACCAATTTCAGGGTTCTTGTCGAACACCACGGGGGCCACGCCGCCGCGTACAAGCACGTCAGCACAACCGAGGCCCGCAGGCCCTGCACCGATTATCGCGACACGCTTGCCGGTCGGTTTGACCTTGGACATGTCCGGGCGCCAGCCCATGGCGAACGCGGTGTCAGTGATGTATTTCTCTACCGAACCGATGGTGACTGCGCCAAAACCGTCATTGAGGGTGCAAGCGCCCTCGCACAGGCGGTCCTGAGGACACACACGGCCGCAGACTTCCGGCAACGTGTTGGTCTGGTGCGACAGCTCAGCGGCAGCCAAAATGTTGCCTTCCGCAACCAGCTTGAGCCAGTTGGGAATAAAGTTGTGCACCGGGCACTTCCATTCGCAGTACGGGTTACCGCAGCCCAAACAGCGGTGAGCCTGATCGGCCGACTGCTGGGGCTTGAACGGTTCATAAATCTCGACGAACTCTTTCTTGCGCTGACGCAAGAGCTTCTTCTTCGGATCTTTGCGCCCAACCTCGATGAACTGGAAGTCATTACTTAGACGTTCAGCCATTCTTGAAAACTCCAAATTGCAGCTTCAAGCCTCAAGCTTAAAGCTGCAAGAAAATCGTTATGCCAACACCGCGCGCAGCCTCTAGCTTGCCGCTTGAAGCTTGTGGCTGCTCTTATTGCGGATTTGCACGAGTACTCGAGAGCAATGACTTCAGGCTCGCGGCTTTTGGTTTGACCAACCAGAACCGACGCAAATAGTCATCGAGGTTTTCCGAGAGGTTACGGCCCCACTCGCTGTTGGTTTCCTCGACGTATTCGGCCAATACGCGTTGCAAATGGCTGCGATTAGCTTCCATCGATTCACCGCTGATTCGCTGAATTTCCACCAACTCGTGGTTAACCTTGTCAACGAAGGTGTTGTCTTGGTCCAGCACGTAGGCGAAACCACCGGTCATGCCGGAACCGAAGTTATTACCGGTTTTGCCCAGCACACAGATGAAACCACCCGTCATGTATTCGCAGCAGTGATCACCGGTGCCTTCCACAATTGCGTGGGCGCCAGAGTTACGTACGCCGAAGCGCTCGCCTGCAGTTCCTGCAGCAAATAGCTTGCCACCGGTTGCGCCGTACAGACAGGTGTTGCCGATGATGGCGCTGTCCTGAGTCTTGAATACGCTGCCAACAGGCGGAACGATGACCAGCTTGCCGCCAGCCATGCCTTTGCCCACGTAGTCGTTGGCGTCGCCTTCAAGGTACATGTTCAAACCGCCAACGTTCCACACACCAAAGCTCTGCCCAGCAGTGCCTTTGAAGCGGAACGTGATAGGCGCTTTGGTCATGCCGTGGTTGCCGTGCAGCTTGGCCACTTCACCGGAAATCCGCGCGCCGATGGAGCGGTCGCAGTTGCAGATATCCATGGCAAATTCAGCGCCGCTGAGTTCGACAATGGCTGGTTTTGCCAGCTCGACCATTTTCTCCGCGAGCAAACCTTTGTCGAACGGCGGGTTGCGATCCACTGTACAAAATTGTGGTTTGTCGGCAGGAATGTGATCGCTGCCCAACAGTGGGCTCAGGTCCAACTGCTGCTGCTTGGCGGTTTCACCCGGCAGAATTTCCAGCAGATCAGTACGCCCGATCAGCTCTTCGAGGCTACGCACGCCCAACTTGGCCAGCCACTCACGGGTTTCTTCGGCGACGAAGGTGAAGAAGTTAATCACCATGTCGACGGTGCCGATGTAGTGGTCCTTACGTAGCTTCTCGTTCTGAGTCGCTACGCCGGTGGCGCAGTTGTTCAGGTGGCAGATGCGCAGGTACTTGCAGCCCAGCGCGATCATTGGCGCGGTACCGAAGCCAAAGCTCTCGGCGCCGAGAATCGCGGCTTTGATCACGTCCAGACCGGTTTTCAGACCACCATCGGTCTGCACCCGAACCTTGCTGCGCAAGTCGTTGCCGCGCAGGGTCTGGTGGGTTTCGGCCAAGCCGAGTTCCCACGGAGCGCCCGCGTATTTGATCGAGGTCAGCGGCGAAGCACCGGTCCCGCCGTCGTAGCCGGAAATAGTGATCAGGTCAGCATAAGCCTTGGCCACACCGGCAGCGATCGTACCTACGCCAGCTTCTGCCACCAACTTGACCGACACCAGTGCCGCTGGGTTGACCTGTTTCAGGTCAAAAATCAGCTGCGACAAATCTTCGATGGAATAGATGTCGTGGTGCGGCGGAGGCGAAATCAGGGTCACGCCAGGTACTGCATAACGCAGTTTGGCGATCAAACCGTTGACCTTACCGCCAGGCAACTGACCACCTTCACCGGGCTTGGCGCCCTGGGCGACTTTGATCTGCATCACTTCAGCATTGACCAAGTACTCAGCGGTCACGCCGAAACGGCCTGTCGCAACTTGCTTGATCTTCGAGCTTTTAATCGTGCCGTAGCGCGCCGGGTCTTCACCGCCTTCGCCGGAGTTCGAACGCGCGCCAAGGCGGTTCATGGCTTCGGCCAGGGCTTCGTGAGCCTCAGGCGACAGTGCACCGAGGGAAATACCTGCCGAGTCAAACCGCTTGAGAATTTTCTCCAGCGGTTCGATTTCCTCAATCGCCAATGGCTGGTCAAGGGTCTTGAGTTTAAACATGTCACGAATCATCGACACCGGACGGGTGTCGACCAAGGTGGTGTATTCCTTGAACTTGCTGTAGTCGCCTTGTTGCACAGCGGCTTGCAAGGTCGTGACCACTTCAGGGTTGTAAGCATGGTATTCACCGCCATGCACAAACTTGAGCAAACCGCCCTGCTGAATAGACTTGCGCGGGCTCCAGGCTTCGACAGCCAGGAGCTTCTGCTCGGCTTCGAGGTCGATGAAGCGCGCGCCTTTGATCCGGCTCGGCACGCCGCGGAAGCTGCGGTTGACGATTTCGTCAGCCAGGCCGATGGCTTCGAACAATTGCGCGCCACGGTAGGACGCCACGGTGGAGATGCCCATCTTCGACAGGATCTTCAACAGGCCTTTGGAGATGCCTTTACGGTAGTACTTGAACGCTTCTTCGAGGTCCGCCAGCACTTCGCCGGTACGGATCAAGTCCGCCAGCACTTCATAAGCAAGGAACGGATAAATCGCCGACGCGCCGAAGCCGATCAACACCGCAAAGTGGTGCGGGTCGCGAGCAGTGGCGGTTTCGACCAAAATGTTACTGTCGCAACGCAGGCCTTTTTCAGTCAGACGGTGGTGAACCGCGCCGACTGCCAACGAGGCGTGCGCTGGCAATTTACCCGGCGCGATATGACGATCACTCAGCACCAGCTGGGTTTTGCCAGAACGTACCGCTTCTTCGGCTTGATCAGCGATGTTCAGAACAGCCGCTTCCAGCCCGATGCTTTCGTTGTAGTTGAGGTCGATGAAATGACGCTCGAAACCCGGACGCTCAAGCGACATCAACGCGCGCCATTTCGCCGGGGAGATAACCGGCGAACTGAGGATCACGCGTGACGCATGCTCAGGCGATTCCTGGAAGATGTTGCGCTCGGCACCGAGGCAGATCTCCAGCGACATGACGATAGCTTCACGCAGCGGATCGATGGGCGGGTTGGTGACCTGCGCAAATTGCTGACGGAAGTAGTCGTAAGGTGAACGCACACGCTGGGACAGCACGGCCATTGGCGTGTCGTCGCCCATGGAGCCGACGGCTTCCTGGCCTTGTTCAGCCAGTGGACGCAGCACTTGGTCACGCTCTTCGAACGTCACCTGGAACATCTTCATGTATTGCTTGAGCTGTTCAGTGTCGTAGCTGGATTCACCTTGATCATCATCGACCAGGTTTGCCTGAATACGCAGAGCATTCTTGCGCAGCCATTGCTTGTACGGATGACGCGACTTCAAGCGGTTGTCGATGGAGTCGGTATCCAGGATCTGACCGGTCTCGGTGTCCACCGCAAAAATCTGCCCTGGACCGACACGGCCCTTGGCAATCACATCTTCAGGCTTGTAATTCCAGACGCCGATTTCCGACGCCAAGGTGATGTAGCCGTTGGTGGTGGTCACCCAACGCGCCGGACGCAGACCGTTACGGTCGAGCAGGCACACCGCGTGACGACCATCGGTCATGACCACGCCCGCTGGGCCGTCCCACGGTTCCATGTGCATGGAGTTGTATTCGTAGAACGCACGCAATTCGGCGTCCATGGTGTCCGCATTCTGCCACGCAGGCGGAATCAGCATGCGCACACCACGGAACAGGTCGATACCGCCAGTGACCATCAGTTCAAGCATGTTGTCCATGCTCGATGAGTCGGAACCTACGCTGTTGACCAGCGGCCCGAGCTCTTCCAGATCAGGGATCAGTTCGTTGGCGAACTTGGTACGACGCGCCTGCGCCCAGTTACGGTTGCCGGTGATGGTGTTGATCTCGCCGTTATGGGCAAGAAAACGGAAAGGCTGCGCCAACGGCCATTTCGGCAGGGTGTTGGTCGAAAAACGCTGGTGAAACACGCAGATCGCGGTTTGCAGGCGTTCGTCGCGGAGGTCCGGGAAGAAGGCCGTCAAATCGGCCGGCATCATCAGGCCTTTATAAATGATGGTCTTGTGCGAAAAGCTGCACACGTAGTGCTCGGCGTCTGCGGCGTTGGCCACGGAGGAGCGACGACGTGAACTGAACAACTTGATCGCAAAGGCTTGATCGCTCAGGCCTTCACCACCGATATACACCTGCTCGATTTGCGGCAGACGTTCCAAGGCCAGACGGCCGAGCACGCTGGTATCGATCGGCACTTTGCGCCAGCCGACCAATTGAAGACCTGCGGCCAGAATCTCGCGGTTCATGTTTTCGCGCGCAGCGTCTGCTTTGGCATTGTCCTGATTGAGGAACACCATGCCAACTGCGTATTGCTTAGGCAAATCGACGCCGAAGTGCTGCTGGGCCATGGCGCGCAGGAACACATCGGGTTTTTGAATCAGCAGACCACAGCCGTCGCCGGTCTTACCGTCAGCGTTGATCCCACCGCGGTGGGTCATGCAGGTCAGGGCTTCGATAGCCGTCTGCAACAGGTTATGGCTTGCCTCGCCCTGCATATGGGCAATCAGGCCAAAACCACAGTTATCCTTGAACTCATCTGGATGGTACAGACCTGCTTTCATAGACACTTTCTCACCAGGCTGCCTCTTTTCGAGGCAAATTTCTTTTCAATTCAACCACTTACCAACCGCGCCAGACGTTCGCCAGCTTTGCGGGGGCAAAAGGGAGGTCATTGTACACACCGACACAAAAGCTCACAAACTTGGCGACGAACAGTCGCAAATCTATGTCGCATTAATGAAAGGTTTAAAGCCAGATGTTGTGCTAGTCAAAGTCTTTTTTTAGAGATTGACTGAATCGCCCTAAAACACCGCTTACGTCTGTAACACAGACACTACAAGGCGCGCTGCCTTAAAGCAGCACGCACATGCGATATTTCAGGAGTGCTGTACGGCGGCCTACGCTTTTGTATAAGCGCAGGCCACCCGATTATCAGCGACTTGCGGCCAGTTCCTGTTGGATGCTGGCGACAGTACGAGGCCAAGGTTTACCAGCCTGGACCTTGGCTGGCAATACCTTGATTGCTGCGGTAGCAGCGGCGTGATTGGAAAAACTGCCGTAGGTCACGACATACAAGGGTTTGCCTTGTAGAGTTTTCTTGAAGTAGCGGTACTCGCTGCCTTGTTCGCGAACGAAGGTCTGGGCAGTGGTTTCGGAACTGGTGCCGAGAATTTGCACGACATAGTTACCTGGAGCCTGAGCCGAGTACCAGCTACCGCCGGCGGCAGGTTTGGCCGCCGCGGCCACTGGCTTCTCTGCGACTTTGGGCGCTGGCTTGGCGGTGGCTACCTGAACTGGAGCTGGCTTGGCGGCTGGCGTAGGCTTGGCAGCAACGACTGGTGCAGCGCGCGTAGGTGCAGGCGCTACTGTCGGTGTAGGGCCAGCAGGAACGCCAACCGGTGGTGCCGTAGTGGTTACGGTAGGCGGCTGAAGATTGCCCGCTGGGCTACCTTCGTCACTATCGCCGCCGCCTGCTGCCTCTGCCAACGGACCGCGCATGACAGGCTGAGACTTGCCCACCAGCGGCAACGGCATCGGCTGCGAGTTACCCGCGAATTCAATCGCCGGACCGGCTCCGTTATTCGATTGCTGAGCGGCAGGCTGTCCCTGTCCCAACGGCAATTGCGCTTGCGCATTGGCAGGCGGTGTGGCCGGCGCGGTGGCGGTGTTGTTAGCGTTACGGCCCGGCATCAGCCATGCGGCCAATATTCCGACTACGACGACTGCACCTAAAGCCAGTACATGTTTCTTTGGCATTTTGAACCCCATACTTGGACGCTTGACCGCCGTTCGACTGGCGATCATGGCTTCGATCATTGCATCGCGGGCGACCTGATTGATCGCGCCCGGCCAACCACTGGAATGTTCGTGAATATCGGAAATCTGATCCGCCGTGAACAATTCGATGCCTTGACCGGCACCGTCCAGACGCTGAGCCAGATATTCGCGCGTTTCTTCTTCGGTGTATGGCTGCAGCTCAATGACGTGGAAACGCTCTTCCTCGGCGCTGAGCTGATCCAGTCGGTCGATCAATGAAGACTCGCCAAACAGGAAGACATGCGGACGACCTTCCGGCGTACCCGCTGCCAAACCAAGCAAGGCTTCGAGTGCAGATTCGCCAAGTTGTTCGGCATCATCGACCAATAAATAGACTTCTTGCCCGGTCAAAGCCAGTTGCACGACCTGCGAGAGGATCGCACGCATCTCTGGCTGCACCACATTGAGCGCCTGAGCTACTTGACGCAAAACACCAGCAGCGTCCGTGGCGCCGCGCGCCGAGACCACGACACTTTGCACGGATTGCTTGTTGGTACTGGCGACGAGGGCTTGGCGCAGCAAGGTCTTGCCGCTGCCTTGCGGGCCAGTAACAACTAACAGCAATTCACTGTAGCGTGCCAAATGGTGGAGCTGCCCAAGCACTGGTTTACGCTGAGCCGGGAAAAACTTGAAGCCAGGTACCCGCGTCGCAAAGGGATCATGACTCAACTGGTAATGGCCGAGAAAGGCCTCGTCGGCATGCAAACTAGTCATGGATTTCTCATTAACCTCTAAGCTGATCCACGAGAGCGCGGTAATCCGCCCTCAGCGTGGCCTGTAATACTTCTTTTGGATAATCGGCAGTCACGACGGCTTCGCCGATACGCCGCAGCAGGACCAGACGCAAATGCCCATCGATCACTTTTTTGTCGATTGCCATGTGTTCGAGGAAGTCATCTTCGGTCATGTTTTCGGGTGGCACGACCGGTAATCCGGCGCGCTGGAACAGGCGAATCCCACGGTCACGTTCTTGCTGGGTAATCCAACCCAGGCGCGATGACATTTCCAGTGCCATCACGGTGCCAGCAGCAACCGCTTCGCCATGCAACCACACGCCGTACCCCATATGGGTTTCGATCGCGTGGCCAAAGGTGTGCCCCAGATTGAGCGTCGCGCGAACGCCGCCTGTCTCGCGCTCATCAGCCCCCACCACTGCGGCTTTCGCAGAGCAAGAGCGTTCGATGGCAACCGTCAGTGCCGCTTGATCAAGCGCGCGCAACTGGTCGACGTTTTCTTCGATCCAGGTGAGAAACGGTTCGTCGCAGATAAGCCCGTATTTGATGACTTCTGCCAAGCCCGCCGATAACTCACGCGCTGGCAAGGTGTTGAGCGTCGTGGTGTCGATCAACACGACATTGGGCTGATAGAACGCCCCCACCATGTTCTTGCCCAAGGGATGGTTGATGCCGGTTTTACCACCCACCGACGAATCAACCTGGGACAACAAGGTGGTCGGAATCTGAATGAAGTCCACGCCACGCTGATAGCAGGCCGCAGAAAAACCTGCCATGTCGCCGATCACGCCGCCGCCCAAGGCAATAACCGTGGTGCGGCGATCATGCCGAGCAGTCAGCAAGGCATCGAAAATAGTTTGCAGGGTTTCCCAGTTCTTGAACGCTTCGCCATCAGGAAGCACAACGGGCAACACGTTGTAGTTGCTCAGCGTGCGGGTCAGTCGCTCAAGGTAGAGGGGGGCAACGGTCGCATTGGAGACAATCGCCACCTGCCGTCCGGCAATGTGTGGCGCCAGCAACTCAGGCCGATCCAGCAAGCCTTCGCCAATGTGAATCGGATAGCTTCGTTCGCCCAGCTCGACCGTAAGTGTCTGCATGTGTCCCCACGCTGATAAGAGTGCGCCTGCAGCGCTCTCTTTGAATCTGGTTATAAAATCTTGGCTGCTATAGAAGTCATGGCTTTACGCCACATCGCAACGCTGTTTATGAGTGCAAAAAATGAGTGACGAAGGATAGCGCATTTCGCTCCGCGCTTTAACGGGGAGCGAGCTCGGCCAGTCGCGCCAGAATATGCAACACCACTAATCTAGGCGGTCGTTCATCGGTTTCCACCACCAGATCGGCGATTTCTCGATAAAACGGATCACGGATTTCCAGCAGTTCGCGTAACACGCGGGCCGGATCGGCGGTTCGCAACAAGGGGCGGTTACGGTCACGGGCCGTACGACCGACCTGCTGCTCGACCGAGGCATGCAAATACACCACGCGCCCGCCAGCATGCAGCGCCTGGCGGTTTTCGCTGCGCATGACCGCTCCGCCACCGGTTGCCAAGACGATGCCGTCAGCGGCGCACAGCTCAGCAATCATCTGCTGCTCGCGGTCGCGGAAGCCGGGCTCGCCTTCTTTATCAAAAATCCACGGGATATTAGCGCCGGAGCGCAATTCAATCTCCTTGTCGGAATCCTTGAACGGCAAACGCAACTCTTTGGCCAGCAAACGACCGATGGTGCTTTTGCCAGCCCCCATCGGTCCTACAAGTATTAAATTTCGCACAGAATCAACGACTCACAGCAATCGCCTGGTTGTTCATGATACGCGGGGTAAGAAACACCAATAATTCGGATTTTGCCTCCGAAACCACGTCGCGCCGGAAAAGTCGGCCAACATACGGCACATCACCCAAAAATGGCACCTTTTCAACGGTTTTACTTTGCGTATTGGAGAATACGCCACCGATGACGATGGTTTCACCGTCCGCGACCAACACCTTGGCATTCACTTCGTTTTTCTTGATAGGCGGTACGCCGAGAACGGTATTGACGTAGTCCGGCTCATCCTTGGTCACCTTGACCTCCATGATGATCCGGTTATCTGGCGTGATCTGCGGCGTGACCTCAAGGGACAATGCTGCCTCTTTAAAGGACACCGAGGTCGCACCGCTGGAGCTGGCCTCCTGATACGGGACTTCAGTGCCTTTGAGGATTTTTGCCGTTTCCTTGTCGGAAGTAACAACCTTCGGTTGAGAAACTACTTCGCCGTTACCGGTTTTTTCCATGGCGCTTAATTGAAGGTCCAGCATCGTGTTATTCGTCAGGAATGAAATACCGATGCCTGAGGTTGCATTCGCGGCGCCCAAGTCAACGTAAGGGGAATTGAGGTTCGCCGCAGTACCCGTCGCAGTGGTCACCAAACCGCTGCCGCCCACGGTCAACTTACCGCTACCGCTCGCATTGGTCGAACCGCCCCACTGCACGCCGAGTGCCTTGTCGTAACCGACGTTGGCTTCAACGATGCGTGCTTCGATCATCACCTGACGTACCGGAATGTCCAGTTGCGAAACGATACGGCGCAACTCATCGAGTCGGTCCTGAGTCTGGTAGGCAATGATGTTGTTGGTCCGCTCATCCACGGTGATCGAACCGCGCTCTTCGGTTTTAGCCTCTGCACTGGTGACCGACTGGAACAGCTTGGCGATATCGGCAGCCTTGGCGTAATTCACTTGCAGCAACTCGCGACGCAGCGGGGCCAGTTCGGCGATCTGCTTCATCGACTCCAATTCCTGGCGCTCACGGGCGGCAATTTCGTCTGCCGGTGCGACCAGCAATACGTTGCCAATCTTGCGCTTATCCAGGCCTTTGGTTTTCAGCACCAAGTCCAGCGCCTGATCCCACGGCACGTTCTGCAGACGCAGGGTAATGCCACCCTGCACAGTGTCGCTGGCCACCAGATTGAGGTTGGTAAAGTCGGCAATCAATTGCAGGACCGAGCGCACGTCGATGTCCTGGAAATTCAGCGAGAGTTTTTCACCGGTGTAGACCAGCTTGTCGAGGTTGCGGCGGTCCACATCATCGTTGGTCAACGGACGCACGCTGATGGTCAGTTTGTTATCGGTCTGGTACGCCGAATAATCGAACGCACCGGTCGGCTCGATGTTAATTGAGGCCTTGTCACCCGACGCACTGGCCGTGACGAATTGCACCGGTGTTGCGAAATCCTTCACGTCCAACCGAACACGCAAAGGATCCGGCAACTGGGTCTTGGCGAAATCAACACGGATTTTACCGCCCTGCTCTTGAATGTCCGGCGCAATGCCCGGATCGGTCAGTTCAATGACGACATTGCCTTCGCCCAGCTCACCGCGCTGGAAGTCGATATTTTTGATCGATTTGCCGACTGCCGCATAGGGCTTTGCAGGGGCTGAATACGATTTCGCCGGAGCGGTGATTGGCACAGAAACTTGCGCAGCCCCCTTGGCAGTAGTTGGTTGGGCGCGCTGAGCCGTCGCAGCTCCCTGACCAACAACCACGAACAGGTTGTTGCCATCGACCCGCGAGCTGTAAGGCGCAAGCGTGGTCATGTTAATGATTACCCGCGTACGGTCCTTAGCCTCGACCACCACCACGCTGCGGGCATTGCCCACACCTAGCGCGCGCGTCTTGGTCGCCAATTGGCTGGTCACGCCCGGCAGATCCAGAGCAATCCGCGCTGGCTGCTCGGTGGTATAACCGTGCGGCACAGGGATCGGCCCGTCAAAGGTCAGCTTCAATTCGACACGGTCTCCCGGCAACGCCGCGACATCCAGCGTTTTCAGGCTGGCGGCTTCGAGCATCGGGGACATCATCGCCATGCAAAGCGAAACGCCGATAACCGAGAAAATCCTGTTCATGATCAATTTCCGTTGTGCTGACCCGAGGGTGTTGTACATGCTTGGCTCCACCCTTTTATGATTTCTCTTTGAGGGAAATAATGCGTGGCCGCTCTAGCCATGCACCCTCTCCATCAGGAACTATTTCAACGACATCGACCTGCGAATCACTGATTGCAACGATGCGCCCGTTATTGCGGCCCAAGTAATCGCCCACTTTCATGCGATACACACCACCCGCGCCGTGCATCAGGGCAAATGTTCCCGAGGTGTTGGCCATCGTTCCAACCATATCGAACTGCTCGATGTTGAAGCCTTCAAGGAACTGCTTGACCCGGGTCTCGTCCGGCTTAACCTGCTTGGAGCCCTTCTGGCGTTTGGTCAGGTCAATCTTGATCGGCGGCTGAAATGGGCTACGCAACGACGCCGCACTGTACGCGAACGCCTCGTAAGGTCGGAATTTCGGTAGCGCTTCAATGACGCCAGCAGGACGCGCGCGCACCTCATCCATATACGTTTGCAGATCACTGAACTGATTGTCGTTATCGCAACCGGCCAGGCTGATCAAGGCCACACTGATGCACAGCAGTCTGGCGGCCCTCATTTCTGCAGCCCTTTATCGTTGTAGCGGTAGGTCTTGGCCAAAATGCTCATACGCAGTTTTTGCGTATTGCCGGGCTCAACCGGTTTGATCTGGAAGTCATGCAACGTGACGATGCGCGGCAGGCTGGCGACACCGCTGGCGAACGTCGCGAGGTCGTGGTACGCACCCACTACGGTGATCTGAATCGGTAGCTCGATGTAAAACTGTTGTGTCACCTCAGGCAGCAGCTTGATCTCTTCAAACTCCAGACCGCTCCCCAAACCCGTGCGCGTGATGTCTTCAAGCAGACCGGGCACTTCGGTGTCGCTCGGCAATTGGCGCAACAGTGCGCCGAAAGAATTTTCCATCTCCTTCATTTGCATTTTGTAAGCATTAAGGTTCGTCGCTAGATAAGCCTTGTTCGCAAATTGCTCTTTTAGCGTGACTTCGTTCGCCCGCGACAAATCCAGTTGGTCTTGCAGGTCTTTCAGGTAGAAGTTGTAACCAAGGGCCAGAACAATAATCAGAACCAGCGCTCCGGCAATGGTTTTGACTGCTGCGGGCCACGAACCGAGGTTGTTTACATCAAGATCGCTGATGTCGATCTTGCGCAAGCCGTCCAGCCATTCTCTAGGATTCATGGCTTGGTCACCTCAACCTGTGGCTGAGTCTGGCGTACCGTCAGCTGGAAAACGTTCGCCTGATCCAGGCCGCCTGCAGTGGTCGCCTTGACCTCGGTCAAGCTAGGCCCTTCCAGCCAGTCAGAGGCTTCGAGGTTGCGCATCAAGTCCGAAACGCGGTTGTTTGACTCCGCAGCGCCGGTAATACCAATGAGCTTGTCGGTCATTTTTACTTCAGTGAAATAAACACCGTCGGGCAGGGTTCGCGCCAACTGATCGAAGATCCGGCCAATGATCGGACGGTTGCCTTGCAAATCCTGGATGATTTTCATCCGCTCCAGCAGTTGCTTGCGTCGCGCTTTCAACTCGACGATTTCTTTGATCCGCTCGTCAAGCTGCACAATCTCTTTCTGCACAAAGGCGTTACGTGCAGCCTGATGTTCGATGGAGCGGCTGATGTATTGATCACCCAGAAACACCACGCCGACAGCAATCACCAACACGCCGACAAGGGCTGTCAGGAACTGCTTCTTTCGCTCTTCACGTAGCTGCTCGCGCCACGGCAGTAAGTTAATCCGCGCCAGTAGTCGAAACTCCTCAGCGCAAGACCG
>NZ_JAMFRV010000601.1 GCF_026224925.1 Pseudomonas sp.
CAAGCGGGCACCGGCATGGAATTAAAGGAAGGCATGACCTTCACTATTGAGCCGATGATCAACCAGGGCCGCGCCGAAACCCGACTGCTGGGCGATGGCTGGACTGCGATCACCAAGGACCGCAAGCTGTCCGCGCAGTGGGAACATACTATTTTGGTGACCGCCGACGGTTATGAAATCTTCACCCTACGCAGCGACGACACAATCGCACGCACGTCGGCATCTGCCTGATCAATAGACTCGAAAAGCTCGTCGACTCAAAATTGGCCAGTTAGCCCTTTAGCCCCTTAGAAACAAGGAAAGCTGCTCGATGCCGCAGGTGGATCCAGAATTATTCGACCGCGGCCAGTTCCAGGCCGAACTGGCTTTGAAAGCAAGCCCCATTGCTGCTTTCAAAAAAGCCATTCGTCAGGCTCGCGAAGTGCTCGATGCGCGTTTCCGTTCAGGCCGTGAAATACGGCGCTTGATCGAGGATCGCGCCTGGTTCGTCGATAATATCCTGCGACAGGCCTGGGAGCATTTCGATTGGAGTGAAGAAGCCGATATCGCCTTACTGGCGGTAGGCGGCTACGGCCGCGGCGAACTGCACCCGTACTCGGACATCGACCTGCTGATCCTGCTCGACAGTGCTGACCATGAAGTTTTCCGCGAGCCCATAGAGCGCTTTCTCACCCTTTTGTGGGATATCGGCCTTGAAGTGGGTCAAAGCGTTCGCTCGGTAGACGAATGCGCTCAAGAGGCACTGGCCGACCTGACCGTCATTACCAACTTGATGGAAAGCCGCACCATTGCCGGCCCTGGACGCCTGCGTCGGCGCATGCTCGAAGTCACCAGCCCGGAAAAAATGTGGCCCAGCAAAGAGTTCTTTCTGGCCAAACGCGCCGAGCAAAAAACCCGTCATCACAAGTACAACGACACCGAATACAACCTTGAGCCCAACGTCAAAGGCTCACCGGGTGGCCTACGGGATATTCAGACCATTCTCTGGGTCGCCCGTCGTCAATATGGCACCCTGAATCTGCATGCCTTGGCTGGCGAAGGTTTTCTGCTGGAAAGCGAAAACAACCTGCTTGCCTCATCCCAGGACTTCTTGTGGAAGGTGCGCTACGCCCTGCATATGCTCGCCGGACGCTCAGAAGACCGACTGCTGTTTGACCATCAAGGCAGCATCGCCGCCTTGCTGGGCTACGAAGACAGTGATGCAAAGCTGGCTATCGAACGTTTCATGCAAAAGTACTACCGCGTGGTCATGCGTATCGCCGAACTCAGCGACCTGATCATTCAGCACTTTGAAGAAGTGATTCTTTCGCCGGATGACGGCGGCGACACCGTTCCGATCAATTCACGGTTCCAGCTGCACGATGGCTACATCGAAGCGACCCATCCGATGGTGTTCAAGCGCACACCGTTCGCGATGCTGGAAATTTTTGTACTGATGGCTCAGCGGCCGGAAATCAAAGGCGTTCGTGCTGACACCATCCGTTTGTTGCGCGAACACCGGCACCTGATCAACGACGAGTTCCGCGACGATATTCGCAATACCAGCCTGTTCATCGAGCTGTTCAAGTGCGAGTTCGGCATCCATCGCAACCTCCGGCGGATGAACCGTTACGGAATTCTAGGCCTTTACCTGCCCGAGTTCGGCCATATAGTCGGCCAGATGCAGCACGACCTGTTCCACATCTATACCGTCGACGCGCATACGCTGAATCTGATCAAGCACCTGCGCAAACTGCAGTACACCCAGTCTTCAGACAAATTCCAGCTGGCCAGCAAAATCATGGGCAAACTGCCCAAACCAGAACTTATATACCTGGCCGGCTTGTATCACGACATCGGCAAAGGCCGGGGCGGTGATCACTCAGAACTCGGTTCGGTAGACGCAGAAGCGTTTGGTCAGCGTCATCACCTGCCGGTCTGGGACACACGCCTGATCGTCTGGCTGGTCCAAAACCACTTGGTGATGTCCACCACTGCCCAGCGCAAGGACTTGTCAGACCCGCAAGTTATTCATGACTTCGCCCTGCTCGTCGGCGATGAGACGCATCTGGACTATCTGTATGTACTGACCGTGGCCGATATCAATGCGACCAATCCAACGCTCTGGAACTCGTGGCGCGCCAGCTTATTGCGCCAACTGTATACCGAGACCAAGCGGGCATTGCGTCGCGGCCTGGAAAACCCGGTCGACCGCGAAGAACAGATTCGCCGCACTCAAAGTGCAGCGCTGGACATCCTGGTGCGCAGCGGCACTGACCCGGATGACGTTGAGCAACTCTGGTCGCAGCTAGGCGACGATTACTTTTTGCGTCACACCGCAGGAGACGTGGCCTGGCACAGCGATGCAATTTTGCAGCAGCCTGCCGAGGGCGGCCCGTTGGTGCTGATCCGCGAAACGACTCACCGCGAGTTCGAAGGCGGCACCCAGATCTTCATCTATGCCCCCGATCAGCATGATTTCTTTGCCGTGACCGTAGCCGCCATGGATCAGCTAAACCTGAACATTCATGACGCCCGAGTTATTACCTCCAGCAGCCAGTTCACCCTCGACACCTACATTGTGCTCGATACCGACGGCGGATCGATTGGCGATAACCCAGAGCGAATCAAGGAAATCCGCAACGGCCTGACCGAGGCGCTACGCAATCCTGATGATTATCCAACCATCATCAAGCGTCGGGTACCGCGTCAGCTCAAGCACTTTGCATTTGCACCTCAAGTCACGATTCTCACCGATGCTCAACGCTCGGTGACGATTCTGGAATTGAGCGCGCCAGACCGTCCCGGCTTGCTGGCGAGGATCGGCAAGATATTCCTGGAGTTCGACCTGTCATTGCAGAACGCCAAAATTGCCACTTTGGGCGAGCGGGTAGAAGACGTGTTCTTCATTACCGACGCTAACAACCAGCCGCTGTCTGACCCGCAACTGTGCATTCGACTGCAGGATGCCATCGTCGAACAGCTCAACGTCAGCTACGAACCCCACGGCGAGATGCGCATCAGTATCTGAATCGCCAGCCTTTTTGATTAGACTCAACGGCGCCCACTCCATTGGGGCGCCCTGCTTATTGAGACAGCACCCATGAATGACGCCCTGCAGCAGCTCCAGCCCTACCCTTTTGAAAAGCTCCGCGTTCTGCTCGGCAGCGTGACACCTAATCCAGACAAGCGTCCGATAGCGCTTTCGATTGGCGAACCAAAACATCGCTCCCCGGCGTTTGTCGCTGAGGCATTGGCGGCCAATCTCGACCAGATGGCGGTGTACCCGACCACGCTTGGAATTGCACCGCTGCGCGAAGCCATCAGCGCCTGGTGTGAACGTCGCTTTGGGGTACCTACTGGATGGCTGGACCCGGCACGCAACGTGCTGCCGGTCAATGGCACCCGTGAGGCACTGTTTGCATTCACTCAAACAGTGGTCAATCGCAGTGATGACGGCCTGGTGATCAGCCCGAATCCGTTCTACCAAATCTACGAAGGCGCAGCGTTTCTTGCCGGTGCGCAGCCGCATTACCTGCCGTGTCTGGACGAGAACGGCTTTAACCCGGATTTCGACGCGGTGAGTGCCGATGTCTGGAAGCGTTGCCAGATTCTGTTTCTATGTTCCCCCGGCAACCCGACTGGCGCGCTGGTGCCATTGGAAACGCTGAAAAAGCTGATTGCACTGGCAGACGAACACGACTTCGTGATCGCCGCCGATGAGTGTTACAGCGAACTGTACTTCGACGAAGCGACACCACCGCCCGGCCTATTGAGCGCCTGCGTTGCGCTCGGCCGCGAGGATTTCAAACGCTGCGTGGTGTTCCACAGCTTGTCGAAGCGCTCAAACTTGCCGGGATTGCGCTCGGGTTTCGTCGCCGGTGACGCCGACATCCTCAAAGCATTCCTGCTATATCGGACGTACCACGGCTGCGCGATGCCAGTGCAAACGCAACTGGCGAGCATCGCCGCCTGGAATGATGAGGCTCACGTCCGCGCCAACCGTAAGCTGTATCGCGAAAAGTTTGACGCGGTTCTGGAAATACTGGCCCCGGTGATGGATGTGCAGCGCCCGGACGGTGGTTTTTATCTGTGGCCGAATGTCGGCACAGACGATGCAGAATTTTGCCGCGATCTGTTTGTCGCTCAACACGTGACCGTGGTGCCGGGCTCATACCTGTCCCGCGAAGTTGACGGCTTCAACCCTGGCGCGGGGCGCGTGCGCTTGGCTCTAGTTGCACCACTGGCTGAGTGTATTGAAGCAGCAGAGCGGATTCGGGACTTTATCAAGGGCTGATTATCAGGCCGTTGAACTGCGCAAACTTCCTATTTGACCGGCCCCAAATTAGCCTCGCTTAGATCCAACTCCCCCAGCACCTGACGCAAGACGTCATCACCAATGCGGTGGTGACGGCGCAGGCTGTAGAGCTCCAATCGCTGGGCGCGCAAGGCGCGCAGTCGCAAGCGCCTTTCCAACTGATCCATTTGCCACGCCAGTGCTTGTGCTTCAGAGGTGTCATTGAACACTTCAAGTTGATGACGATATTCGGTCATGATCCGCGCTTTGACTTCCATGGCCAGCGCTGCCTGTGCCGCGTCGGGCTGGTTTGCGGTGTCTGGAGGCTCTTGCGCTTCCAATGCATGGATCGCCGCTTCGGCCGTACGCTTCCAAGCCTCTCGAACCTCACGCTTCATGGTGTGATCGGGACTTTTGACCACGCCGCGCAGCAGCAACGGCAAAGCAATACAGGCCGACATCAGCGACAGTAAAATCACTCCCGCCGCAATGAAAATCAGCAAATCCCGCTCCGGAAAATCCACGCCCGGACTGATGAACAGCGGCACCGATAACACACCGGCCAAGGTCACTGCCCCGCGAATCCCGCCCACGGTCAGCAGCCAAGACGAGCGAGCAGTCAAATCAAGCGCTGAATGGTGGTGACCGCGCCAGCGACGGATACCGATCATGATTCGCCACACGCTCTGGACCCAGACATAGCGCAGGGCCAATAGCACCAGGAAAATCAGCAACACGTCGAGACAGCGCCACAAGAGTGTCGGCCACAGCGACACCTCATGACTGGCAACTGCCTTGATAATGTCTGGCAGTTGCAGACCCAACAACAGAAAGATCAAGCCGTTGAAAGCGAACTCCAGCAGGGCCCAAACGCTGCGATTAAGCAAACGAGTGCTGGTCTGGCGCGGCAACAGGTCGACCCAGCTCTGCATCATCCCAGCTGCGACGGCTGACAGAATTCCCGAAGCCCCCAAGCGTTCAGCCAAAACGTAGGCGGCGAACGGCAGCAACAGCATGAACACCACGTGGGTCGCCGGATCGTCCCAACCCCGCGCAACCATCCAACCGCGCAGCCTGCCTACCAACCAGCTCAGCGCGACGCCAATGGCCAAGCCGCCGCATGCCACCAACACAAACGTCAGACTGGCGTCAGCCAACGAAAATATTCCGGTGACTGCCGCGGCTAGAGCGAACTTGAAGGTCACCAGGCCCGACGCATCGTTCAGCAACGCTTCGCCCTGTAACATGTGCATGATCGGCGCTGGAAGACGATCTTGAGCAATGGCCGACACTGCCACCGCGTCGGTAGGCGACAGCACCGCAGCCAGGGCGAACGCAACTGGCAAAGGGATCGTTGGCAATAACCAGTGAATGAAGAATCCGGCGCCCAGTACGGTAAACAGGACCAGCCCTACGGCCAAGGTGAAGATAGCGCCGCGCAACCGCCACAGTTCGCGCTTGGGCATGCGCCAGCCATCGGAAAACAATAGCGGTGGTAAAAACAGGAACAAGAAGAGCTCAGGGTCTAGCGCCACATGCAGACCCAGCGTCGGCCATGCTACCAATGCGCCCGCCATGATCTGCAGCAGCGGAACCGGCACCGGAACCACCCGCGCGACCAAACGAGAAACACCCACTAGCATTAGCAAAATCAGGACGGTGTAGGCTGTTTGCATTAAGCGGCTTCCTGATTCGTTAACTAACTGCGAACACCTTTCTTCGGTAATCACTCTTGCGGGGCCAGCATACCCGCCAGCAACAAGCGACGCACGTATGGGCCAACACGCGTAAACAAGAACGAATAGCTTTAAGCACTACATAGCAAGCTATTAAACTCGCTGTTTAAACGAGTCTTCTGAGTTTAGGCCGTTACTCGATACACGTAAGCCGCCTCTAGTTTTTGTGCTGACAGTTATTGTTCAGGTTCGAACTGTTAGTGTCTTGGGAGGCATTCCACGAGCAAATCAAGCGCATGTAGAGGGTGTGAAACATATTATATTTTCGTCGTCTAGCCGTTTCAGAACCCAGCAGACCAATGAATCCGGGGGTAGTAAGCCACCTCCCAGACGATGCATGTAGGCATTTGAAGGTTCTGGATGTAAACGCAATTTTCACTAGCGCAGAACTATGCTTCACTACACCGGTATTTCGAGGGCCGGTTACCGTAACGGTTACTATTGGCCTCGATTTCGATAAATAGAAAATTGATCACCGGCATGGCGCAAGGCATGTGTGCACTGCCGCCATGCCTTCCTG
Source organism: Pseudomonas sp. (assembly GCF_026224925.1). GTDB lineage: Bacteria > Pseudomonadota > Gammaproteobacteria > Pseudomonadales > Pseudomonadaceae > Aquipseudomonas. Next base: position 6,533 of record NZ_JAMFRV010000601.1, read on the forward strand.
CACCAGAGGATCCCATGAATCAAAGTTTCCTTCCGTTTTCCCGCCCAAGTATTGGCGACGAGGAAATAGCCGCCGTAGAGCAGGTTCTGCGCTCGGGATGGATCACCACTGGCCCGAAAAGTCAGGAGCTTGAGCAACAGTTCGCTGAGCGCGTGGGCTCTAAACACGCCGTGGCGCTCTCTTCCGCTACGGGCGGGATGCATGTCACGTTACTGGCGCTGGGTATCGGTCCGGGCGATGAAGTCATCACGCCATCGCAAACATGGGTGTCCACCGCCAACATGATTTGCCTGCTGGGCGCAACACCGGTGTTTGTCGATGTCGATCGCGACACACTGATGAGCGACGTAGCGGCCATCGAAGCGGCTATTACGCCACGAACCAAAGCCATTATTCCGGTGCATTACGCTGGCGCCGCGTTTGATCTCGACCCGCTTTACGCCTTGGCTGATCGTCACGGCATCACCGTGATCGAAGACGCGGCTCACGCGGCGGGCACGCTGTATCGAGGTCGCCCGGTAGGTGCCAAAGGCACGGCAATTTTCTCGTTCCACGCCATCAAGAACATGACGTGTGCTGAAGGTGCTATGTTCGTCAGCGATGACGAAAACCTAGCCAATCGCGTGCGGATGCTCAAGTTCCATGGTCTGGGCGTAGACGCTTACGACCGCATGACCCACGGCCGCAAACCGCAGGCGATGGTCATTGAGCCAGGCTTCAAGTACAACTTGGCCGACATCAACGCTGCCATCGCGCTAGTGCAATTGCAGCGTCTTGACGAGATCAACGCCAAGCGTGAAGTGCTGGCCCAGGCCTACCTGAAGCGCCTGTCCGGCTTGCCGGTGCAACCACTGCAGTTACCGCAGTACCCGCAGCAACACGCCTGGCACTTGTTCATCTTGCGTATCGATGCCGAGCAATGCGGCATCGACCGCGAAGCGTTCATGAAAGGCCTGCAAGAACAGAACATCGGCAGCGGCATTCACTTTGTCGCCACCCATATGCATACCTATTACCGTCAACGTTTCCCGGATGTTCACCTGCCCAATACCGAGTGGAATTCCGCGCGCCTGTGCTCAATCCCGCTGTTCCCTGACATGAGCCTCGACGACGTCGAGCGGGTCGCCAGCGCCATTGAAACTACTCTGGAAAAAAGACTTTGAGACCCTATCCAATCAAGTTCGTGTCGATCGTCATACCGGTCTACAACGAACAGGAAAGCCTGCCTGAACTGCTGCTGCGAACTGAAGCCGCCTGCGCCAAATTACCGTATGCGTTCGAAATCGTGCTGGTCGACGACGGTAGCCGCGACGATTCCGCGCAGATTTTACAAGACGCCTCAGAACGTGAAGGCAGCCATATCGTTGCGGTGATCCTTAACCGCAACTATGGCCAGCACGCCGCGATCATGGCGGGATTCGAACAGTGCAAGGGTGATGTCGTCATTACCCTGGACGCCGACCTGCAAAACCCGCCGGAAGAAATTCCGCGCTTGGTCGAACAGGCCGCCTTGGGTTATGACGTCGTCGGCACCGTGCGCAGCAATCGTCAGGACTCTGCCTGGCGCCGCTGGCCGTCACGGTTAATCAACGTGGCTGTGCAGCGCTCAACCGGCGTTGCCATGAGCGACTACGGCTGCATGCTGCGGGCGTATCGCCGGACCATCGTCGACGCCATGCTCGCTTGCCGTGAGCGCAGCACGTTCATCCCGATTCTGGCCAACAGCTTCGCCCGTCATACCACCGAAGTGTTGGTCCAGCACGCGGAACGTGAACACGGCGACTCGAAATACAGCCCGATGCGCCTGGTCAATCTGATGTTCGATCTGATCACTTGCATGACCACCACACCCTTGCGTTTGCTGAGCATTATCGGTTTCAGCATGGCGTTGATAGGCGGTTTCTTCGCCATTTTGTTGGTCTTCTTACGCTTGATCTTCGGCGCAGTCTGGGCCGGTGACGGCACCTTCGTATTGTTCGCAGTGCTGTTCGTATTTACCGGCGGCCAGTTCATCGGCATGGGCCTGCTGGGTGAATACCTCGGCCGTATGTACAGCGATGTCAGGGCTCGCCCACGCTTTTTCATCGAAAAAGTGATGCGCAGCGAGTCGCTCGCGTCTTCGGTTAGCGCCAAAGAATCACCAGAATCTTTATCTTCTACTCAGGTCACGTTATGAATCCGAAAGTTGTCGTCTTTGCCTATCACGATATCGGCTGCACGGGCGTTGAATCCCTGCTGAACGCAGGTTATGAAATTGCTGCGGTGTTTACCCATGCCGATGACCCGAAGGAAAACACTTTCTACGGTTCCGTCGCACAGCTGTGTGCACGCAAAGGCATTCCGGTTCACGCGCCTGAAGATGCCAACCACCCACTGTGGATTGAGCGCATCGCCAAGCTCAAACCAGACTTCATCTTTTCGTTCTACTACCGCAACCTGCTGAGCGACGAACTACTGGCGTGTGCCGGTAAGGGCGCGTTCAACCTGCACGGTTCGCTGCTGCCGCAATACCGTGGTCGCGCTCCGGCAAACTGGGTACTGGTCAACGGCGAAACCGAGACCGGTGTGACCCTGCACCGCATGGTGAAGCGCGCTGACGCGGGCGGCATTTTGGCCCAGCAACGGATTGCCATCGAACGTTCCGATACGGCCTTGAGCCTGCACAGTAAACTGCGCGAGTCCGCTGCCAGCCTGCTGAACGACGCACTGCCGCAACTGGCCGCAGGCAAACTGAGCGAAACGCCTCAGGACGAATCCAAAGCCACCTACTTCGGTCGTCGCACCCCGGCAGACGGCAAGCTGGTCTGGAAGCGCTCAGCTGAAGAATTGTTCAACCTGGTTCGCGCCGTGACTCAGCCCTACCCTGGCGCTTTCTGCGCAGTAGGCGAGCACAAACTGATCGTGTGGAACGCAGACGTTATTAAAGGCAATGAAGGCCTTGAACCCGGGCGCGTAATCAGCGTCGACCCATTGCGCATCGCTTGCGGCGAAGACTCCCTGGTAATCAAAGCCGGTCAGCGTAACGAGAACGGTCTGTACCTGAGTGGCCCGCAACTGGCCAACGAATTGGGCCTGGTCGACGGTTCCGTGTTGCGTGGTGCTGAATCGGGTCGTGCTCCGCGCCGCACCCGTGTATTGATCCTGGGCGTTAACGGCTTCATCGGCAACCACTTGTCCGAGCGCCTGCTGCGTGACGATAAATACGACGTCTATGGCCTGGACATCGGCTCAGACGCGGTGGAGCGCCTGCGCAGCCATCCTAATTTCCACTTCGTCGAAGGCGATATCAGCATTCACTCCGAGTGGATCGAATATCACATCAAGAAGTGCGACGTGGTTCTGCCGCTGGTGGCCATCGCCACCCCAATCGAATACACCCGCAACCCACTGCGCGTATTTGAACTGGACTTCGAAGAGAACTTGAAGCTGGTTCGTTACTGCGTGAAGTACAACAAGCGCGTGATTTTCCCATCGACGTCCGAAGTCTATGGCATGTGCCAGGATCAGAACTTCGACGAAGACACCTCGAACCTGGTGGTCGGTCCGATTAACAAGCAGCGCTGGATCTACTCGGTCTCCAAGCAACTGCTGGACCGCGTTATCTGGGCTTACGGCCAGAAAGGCTTGAACTTCACCCTGTTCCGTCCTTTCAACTGGATGGGCCCGCGTTTGGACCGCTTGGATTCGGCGCGTATCGGCAGCTCCCGTGCAATCACCCAGTTGATCCTGAACCTGGTGGAAGGCACGCCGATCCGTCTGTTCGATGGCGGCGAACAAAAACGCTGCTTCACTGACATCGCTGACGGCATCGAAGCGCTGGCACGCATCATCGACAACGAAAAAGACGCGTGTAACGGTCAGATCATCAACATCGGCAACCCGGACAACGAAGCCAGCATTCGTCAGTTGGGCGAAGAACTGCTGCGTCAGTTTGAAGCTCACCCGCTGCGCGCCAACTTCCCTCCGTTCGCCGGTTTCCGCGACGTGGAGAGCAAGGCGTTCTACGGTACTGGCTACCAGGACGTGTCCCACCGCAAGCCAAGCATCAAAAACGCCAAGCGCCTGCTGAACTGGGAGCCGACCGTAGAAATGAGCGAAACCATCGGCAACACCCTGGACTTCTTCCTGCGTGAAGCCATGGCTGAAATCGCGGATAAGCGCTGATGCAGGCAGGACTGCGCATCGACGTCGACACCTATCGAGGCACCCGAGAAGGGGTGCCACGGTTGTTGGAAATGCTCGACGAAGCACAGATCAAAGCGACGTTCTTCTTCAGTGTCGGACCGGACAACATGGGGCGCCATTTATGGCGCCTCATCCGTCCTCAGTTCTTCTGGAAAATGCTCCGCTCCAAGGCAGCCAGTTTGTACGGCTGGGACATTTTGCTGGCCGGCACCGCCTGGCCAGGAAAGCCTATCGGCCGCGACTTGGGTCATCTGATGCGCCAAGCGGTCGATGCCGGGCATGAAGTCGGTTTGCACGCGTGGGATCACCACGGCTGGCAAGCCAATGCCGGGCGCTGGAGTGAAGCGCAACTGATCGAGCAGATTCGTCGTGGTGTGGACTGTTTGAGTGATATCACTGGCCAACGTGTCGACTGTTCGGCTACGGCCGGCTGGCGCGCCGATGAGCGTGTCGTGGAGGCCAAGCAGCAGTTTGGCTTTCGCTACAACAGTGATTGTCGCGGGCAGAGCCTGTTTCGCCCCACGCTTATGGACGGCAGTTTGGGCGCACCACAGATTCCGGTTGATCTTCCGACCTTCGATGAAGTGGTCGGTCCAGATGTCGCAGCTAAAGACTTCAACGCATTTATTCTTGATCGCTTCGGCGCCGAGAAGCTGAACATTTATACGATTCATGCAGAAGTAGAAGGGATTCTTATGGCCAATGAGTTCCGGCAATTGCTGGCACAGGCAAAAACACGCGACATCCAGTTTCAACCACTGGGTGACCTGCTACCAGCCCAGATTGATTCCCTGCCAGCAGGGCAATTGGTGCGTGGCTCCCTGGACGGTCGTGAAGGCTGGCTAGGGGTGCAGCGCACATGACAGGCCGCTGGGCATTATCTTTTTTGCTGCTTGCGTTTTGCCTGGTGGTTCTTTTGCCCCTGGGCACTCATGGACTGTGGATCCCGGACGAAAGCCGCTATGCGCAAATCGGTCAGGAGATGCTGCTTAGCGGCAATTGGGTGTCACCGCACTTCATGGGTTTGCGTTACTTCGAAAAACCGGTAGGCGGATATTGGCTGATCGCTGTGGGGCAGGCCATTTTTGGTGAAAACCTGTTTGGTGTGCGCATTGCGTCGGCGCTTAGCGTCGGCCTCAGTACGCTGCTGATTTATGCCGTCGCACGCCGCTTGTGGAATGACCCGCGCAAAAGCTTCACCTGCGCCCTGATTTTTCTGAGTTTTGGCTTGATCGCTGCGCAAGCGGGTTATGCCAACCTCGATCCGCAATTCACTCTGTGGGTGAACCTGAGCATTGCGGCCTTATGGTTTGCCGTAACTAGCGTCGGCCGCGAGCGTGTGGCTGCGTGGGTGCTGCTGGGTTTCGCCTGCGCCATGGGCTTCATGACCAAAGGCTTCCTGGCCTTGCTGCTGCCAGCGTTAATTGCCCTGCCTTATATGGTGTGGCAAAAACGCTTTGGTGAATTGCTGAGGTACGGCCCGCTGGCAGTTCTGGTGGCGATGCTGGTGTGCCTGCCTTGGACGCTGGCGGTGCAACAGCGTGAGCCAGATTTTTGGAGTTTCTTTTTCTGGCACGAGCACATTCGGCGTTTTACTGCTGACGATGCGCAACACCTTCAGCCTTGGTGGTTTTACTTGCCGGTGCTGGTGATGGCCAGTCTGCCGTGGGCTGCGATGTTACCGACGACCTTCACTCAGGCATGGAAGAGCAAAAGCCAACCCAACACGGTATTCGTGCTGCTGTGGTTGCTCTTGCCGCTGGCGTTCCTCAGTCTGAGCAGAGGCAAACTGCCGACATACGTTATGCCGTGCATGTTGCCGTTGGCACTGCTGATGGGACCGGCACTGGTTGACCGGCTGGAGCGGGCGAGCTTTCGCGCGCTGCGCCTCAATGGCCTGCTGAACATCGCCCTCGGCGTGATCGTGTTAGCGGCCTTGGCTTACATGCAACACAGCCGCCCGATCTATGATAACGAACCGCTGCACCTGTCACTGGCAGTGATTGCTGTCGCGGGTTGGATCTGCGCCAATATCCTCCAAGTGCTCAGACCGTTGACGCTGTGGGTCATGCCTGCGCTGGGCGCCTGGTTATTCATCGCATTGATACCCATGAGCCTGCCTAACAGCACGGTATTCAACAAAACTCCTGATGGATTTATTGCCCGGCATGCGGCGGCGTTGAGCCAAAGCAAACGACTGCTGAGCAATGACCTCGGCGCTGCATCGGCGCTATCATGGCGAATTCGGCGACCCGATATCGCGCTGTACAACACCATGGGCGAGGTCAAATACGGCCTGACTTATCCTGACGCCGCTGAGCGCAAAGTCGACCTCGCGGGGGTCCAGCAATGGATGACGATGGCACGCAGTGAGGGCCAGGTTGGCGTGGTCCTGCGAGTCAACAGTCAAGACGACCAGGATGAAGTTGAATTGCTGCCCAAAGACGGCCAGCGTTATGAGGAAGGGAATATCGTGATCCTGATCTTCGCGCAATCCGCCTCATGACGCTGGTTCTTTTACTGGCCGCCTGCCTATTGAGTTGCCTGGGCCAAGTCTCGCAGAAGTTCGCCGTCGAAGCCTGGCGCGGGCAACGCGTCGGGATTGCCCTGGCGCTGCGCTCGCCTTGGCTATGGTTGGCATTGGCGAGCTTGGGTTTTGGACTGCTGTTATGGCTGCTGGTGCTACAGCGCATGGAAGTCGGTATCGCGTACCCGATGCTGAGCTTGAATTTTGTATTGATCACGCTGGTGGCGCACTTCCTGTTCAAGGAATCCATCGACCGCCGACACTGGTTTGGCATCGCGCTAGTCATGGGTGGCGTCATCTTGCTGGGGCAACACACATGAACCTGCGACGCGGCGTCACCTTCGCCATGGGCAGCGTGTTGTTGGTCAGCAGCGCACAACTGGGCATGCGCTGGAGCATGACGCGCCTGCCCTCGCCCACCCAATGGCTGGACGCATTGGGTAGCGGCAGCATTGATTTGCTGGCAATCGGCGTCGTCTCGGCGGCGATCCTGGCCTACGCCTTGTCGATGCTGTGCTGGCTGCTCGCCTTGCGCGACCTGCCTTTGGGTCGTGCCTATTCATTACTCAGCATTAGTTACGCATTGGTTTATCTGCTGGCAGCCAGTCTGCCGGTGTTCAACGAACAGTTCAGCGTCTCCAAATCATTGGGTGTGACCCTGGTCATTCTGGGTGTCATCACCATCAACTCACAACGTAGCTCCTCACAACGTAGCTCGGCGACACAGTCCAGGAATTCCGCATGAAAATCACAGTATTGGGTAGTGGCTATGTAGGCCTTGTGCAGGCCACCGTCTTGGCTGAAGTCGGCCACGATGTGATCTGCATGGACATCGATGCAGAAAAGGTGAAGCAGCTTCAACAGGGCCACGTCAGCATCTTCGAGCCGGGTCTGGCCACGTTGGTGCGGGAAAACCTGGAAAGCGGACGCCTGCATTTCACCAATGACGAGAAGCTCGCCATTGAGCACGGCCAAGTACTGTTCATCGCGGTCGGTACGCCGTCCAGCGACGACGGTTCTGCTGATTTGAAAGCGGTATTCGCAGTCGGCGACATGGTTGCTCGTCATCGGGTCGAACCGCTGATTCTGGTCGAGAAGTCCACCGTACCGGTCGGTACTGGCGACGCCTTGCGCCTGCACACTGAAAAAGCCCTGGCGGGTCGTCCGCTGGAGTTCGATATCGTCTCCAACCCAGAGTTCCTCAAAGAAGGCTCGGCAGTTTCCGACTGCCGTCGCCCGGACCGAATCGTGATTGGTTGCGAGCGCGAAGAAGTCCGCGACGTGATGCGCGATCTGTATGCGCCGTTCAACCGCAATCATGACCGCATCATTTTCATGGACCTGCGCAGCGCCGAACTGACCAAATACGCTGCTAACTGCATGCTGGCGACCAAGATCAGCTTCATCAATCAGATTGCTGAACTGGCCGAGCACCTGGGTGCGGACATCGAATCCGTGCGGTTGGGCATCGGCGCCGATTCACGTATTGGTTACCACTTCATTTATCCAGGTGCAGGTTACGGCGGCTCGTGCTTCCCTAAAGACATGCGCGCCTTGATTCACAGTGCTAAAGAAGCGCAATGCTCCAGCGACTTGTTGCAGGCGGTAGAAGCGATTAACCAACGGCAAAAAACCAAGCTGTTCGAGCGCGTTAATGCGTTCTACGAAGGTAATCTGCGCGGTAAAACCTTTGCCGTCTGGGGGCTGGCGTTCAAGCCCAATACCGATGACATGCGTGATGCACCGAGTCGGGTGTTGATGGAAGCACTCTGGGCCGCTGGCGCTACCGTTCGGGCGTTCGACCCGGAAGCCATGCAAGAAACCCAACGCATTTACGGCAACCATCCCGGCCTGACCTTGATGGGCACACCGGAGTCGGTGCTAGGCGGCGCTGATGCATTGATCATCTGCACCGAATGGCAGCAGTTCAAGGCGCCGGACTTCAAGCTGATCAAGGAGCGCCTCATATCTCCGGTGATTTTTGACGGCCGTAACCTCTATGACACCGAGCGCCTGGCGCGCAAGGGCTTCAAGTACTTCCCTATTGGCCGTGGCGATTCGCGCACCCTGCCGATCCCGTTTCAACAATGGAAAGCGCAAAGCGCCACCGACGCTAACGCACAGTAGTCCGACTGGGGTCAGCGCCTGCTGCCGAGCTATGGCAAGCGGGTTCTGGCCCCTCGTGCGTCCAACGCTTGCTAACGCTCATTTGGGCGCGCGCACCGTTATGTTTTTGCCATGGAGATACACGTTGTTAGCCCTACCTCTAAACCTGTCCTCGGCGGCATCTTTGGCGACTGTGCGCCGACAGTCTATTGGCTTGGGTGTGTTGGCACTCTTGCTGTTTACTGTGGGTAACTTTCAACAAGCCACGGTGGGTTTCGACTCGCGCTTCATGATGTTTGCGCAGGAGATGTTGCGCCACGGCCCCAGTTTTTTCCCGACAACGTATGGCGAGCCATACCCTGATTACTCAGCGACCTCGACCTTCTTTATTTACCTGCTCTCGCTGCCATTCGGGCAGGTGACAAGCCTGACCGCTTGGTTACCGACCGCCATTGCCTCGGCGATTTTGGTTGCACTGATTTATCGCTTGGTCGCGGCGCAGTCGCGGCTATGGGCGTTGATCAGTGTGGCGCTTCTGCTACTAAGCACCACCTTCATCACGGAAACCCGTGCCATATCGCTGGACCAAATGCTGGCGACAGTGTCGTTTGCCGTCTTTTATTTGGGCTACGCCGCCGATCACTTCGGTTCGCGCCGGCGGATGGTGTTGATTCTGGCATTACTGGTGTTGGGATTTGCGATTCGCGGGCCCATCGGCCTGGTGGTTCCGACTGGAATGCTCTGCAGCTACTACGTGCTGAACGGCCAATGGCGGCGGATGTTCATCTTTGGTCTGCAGGCTGCGGCGTTGTTGGCGATCTGCATCGGGATACTGTTACTGCTGGCGAAAGTCAGCGGCGGTCAGGAATTCCTCAATGAAGTGGTGCGTATGCAGTTCACTTCACGCATGGATGGCACCGAAGGCACCAGCAGCGTGTTGTACTACTTCAGCAGTTCGCTGGGAAATTACGCCATAGCTTACCCAATCGCGATTCTGGTGCTGGCCGCCATTCTCGTGCGCGGTCGACAGCCACTGACGCCGGCGCTGCAGTTGGTGATGTTCTGCGCTGCGGCAGGGCTGATCGTCATGATCGGCCTGTCGGTTCCCCAAGCGAAAAAAGCCCGTTACATGCTGCCGATGGTACCCATGGCGGCGATCATTGCGGCGTATCCATTTCAAATGCTTGAAGGTCGCCTGTTCGCTTGCCTGCGAGGTTTGCTTCAAGCGCTTTGGCTACTGATGCCGAGCCTGTTGATTGCAGGGTTATGGGTAGCTCATCATCGCTTTCCCGAACAGTTGACGTCGATCAACGCCATCGTGGCAACGCTGGCGGTACTGCAAACAATCGCCTTGGTGTTGCTGTTCAAAGCGCAATGGCGAGCTGTCGGTCTGGCGGCGTGCGCAGTGCTCGCGGTGTGGTTCAGCGTCATCTGGGTCTACGAACCGGTGGAGCGCTCGATGTATGACACCCGCAGTTTCAGCGTGGCCGCCCATGCGCTGATCCAGCATGATCCTGCACCGGTGGTCCTGTACGGGATGACCAAAGATGGCAAAGCCATCAAATACATGGTCAATATCCCCGAAGACCTGAAGCCAGTCTTTCTCCAGTCGCCGGATGAACTTGCAGCCCTGAAAGGACCGGCCTACGTGATGATGAGCAAATCCGAGTACCAAGCGCTGCCCGACAGCCGCTTAGCCGCTCTGCCGATTTTGCTGAATGGGCGTTTTGATAAGGATGATTACGTGTTGTTACGGTTGCCTTGAAGGTAACCCCTGTAAGACCGAATTCATTCGGGAAGCGGACAGCGCGGCTTGTCGGCGATATCCCATTGCTGCCTTCCCGAATGAATTCGGTCCCACGGTTGATCGAGATGATAAAATCCCCGTTCAACTTAGGCGGAGAGAAGCCTGTGCGCGGACTCGGGATATTGGTATTAGTGCTGGGTGTCATCGGCATCATGCTGGCGCTCAACATGGACACGTCTGTTATCAACAGCGCGGGCGCTCGAGTGAATGACCTCAACCTCATGGCTGACCGGCAACTCTACATCCTCGCTGCTGGCGCCATAATCATCGCCGGTACGTTGATGGCTGCCTTGAGCGGCATTCGGAAGAAGCTCGCGTCCCTGGACAAACACTGAGTCATTGCCGATTGTTTCGTTAATAAAACAGTCTCGTGACCGCGTTCTGTCACAACACCCATGCATCCTACCTGCGCCTACGGCCGACCTTTGTGGAGACAGTCGAAGCGGAGACTCAATTGCCGTGGCATAATCTTGGGTCGCATTTGGCGCTGTATTGGGGAGATTTAGGGGATGAATCATGCCCAATGACAACAAGCAGGTAGCGCTTTACGGTATCAAAGCCTGCGACACCATGAAAAAAGCTCGCACTTGGCTCGACGAAAAAGCCGTGAGTTACGATTTTCATGATTATAAAGCGGTCGGTATCGACCGTGAGCACCTCACGCAGTGGTGCAATGAACATGGCTGGCAAGTGGTTTTAAACCGGGCAGGAACGACCTTTCGCAAACTCGACGACGGACAAAAAGCCGATCTCGATCAAGCCAAGGCAATCGAACTGATGCTCGCACAACCGTCGATGATCAAGCGCCCGGTGCTCGATCTCGGCGATAAAACCCTGGTTGGCTTCAAGCCCGATTTGTACGAGGCGGCCTTCAAGTAAGCCAAAGCGCTGCTTGAGCCCCCTTTCTAATTAGTTAGAGGTATTTACATGTCCACTACCCTGTTCAGCTTGGCGTTCGGCGTCGGCACGCAAAATCGTAAAGGCACTTGGCTCGAAGTGTTCTATGCCCAGCCACTGCTCAATCCGTCTGCCGAACTGGTCGCAGCCATCGCGCCTGCACTGGGTTACACCGGCGGTAATCAGGCCATCGCGTTCAACACCACCCAGGCGTCTCTGCTGGCCGAAGCCCTGAAGAATATCGACGCGGGCCAAGCGGCTTTGCTGACTCGTCTGGCCGAGAGCCACAAGCCGTTGGTGGTGACTTTCCTCGCTGAAGACGCGGCTTTAACCTCAACGCCTGAGGCTTACCTCAAGCTGCATTTGTTGTCGCACCGCCTGGTAAAGCCCCACGGCCTGAACTTGGCCGGTATTTTCCCGCTGCTGCCTAACGTTGCGTGGACCAGCCACGGCGCGGTGGACTTGGCTGAATTGGCCGAACTCCAGTTGGAAGCACGCCTCAAAGGCGAACTGCTGGAAGTCTTCTCGGTCGATAAATTCCCGAAAATGACTGACTACGTAGTGCCGACTGGCGTGCGTATCGCTGACAGCGCACGGGTACGTCTGGGCGCCTACATCGGCGAAGGCACCACCGTGATGCACGAAGGTTTCGTCAATTTCAACGGCGGAACCGAAGGCCCGGGCATGATCGAAGGCCGCGTTTCGGCGGGCGTATTCGTCGGCAAGGGTTCCGATCTGGGCGGCGGTTGCTCGACCATGGGCACCTTGTCCGGCGGCGGCAACATGGTGATCAAGGTCGGCGAAGGCTGCCTGATCGGCGCCAACGC
>NZ_JAMFRV010000602.1 GCF_026224925.1 Pseudomonas sp.
AAGTCTTGCCGAATGAGGAAATCACGAAACTGCGCTCGGCCAACTCGGGATGACGCAACACACTTTCATGCTGGGTACCGTCGTAAACGATGTGCTCATAGACCTCGTCGGAAAGCACCACAATTTCGGTATTGCGCACGATTGCCGCGAGCTCTTCCATATCTTCCGAAGACAGCACCGCGCCACTGGGATTGTGCGGACTGTTGATCAGAATCATCCGAGTCTTGGACGTGATGGCATCGCGCACGCGCTGCCAGTCGATCGAAAAAGCCGGCAAGGTCAAAGGAATATGCACGGCGCGTGCGCCTTGCAATTCGATCGCAGGCTCATAGCTGTCGTAGGCTGGATCGAACATGATGACTTCATCACCAGCACGCACAACCGCAGCAATTGCGGAAAAGAGGGCTTCAGTGGCGCCGGAAGTCACGGTGATGTCAGTATCGACGTTAACCTTGCGACCATAGAGGCGTTCTGTTTTTAACGCGATCTGCTCACGCAGCGGCGCAATGCCATGCATGGGCGCGTACTGGTTACGACCTTCGTTCATGGCCCGGTTCAAACTGTCGCGCAAAGGCTGCGGCGGTTCGAAATCCGGAAAGCCCTGGCCGAGGTTGACTGCCTTGTGTTCCACCGCCAACTGGCTCATGACCGTGAAGATCGTGGTGCCGACCTTGGGAAGCTTGGTATCGATGATCATCATTCAGCCGTCTGGATGTCTATAGATTAAGTGGATCATTTAGCGTAACGCATCGCGCGTTTCACGCAAGTCAGGAAACCGGTGCCGATGCCGCAGGAAGATCATCCAGCGGACGCTCCCTGCATTGCTGATGTTTGAGCAACGTGGCTTCTGGCAACCGCTCGGCCAGAAAGTCCACCAGCGCACGCACGCCGGGTAGCATGCCGCGTCGACTCGGGTAGACGAAATGCATGATGCCCTGCGGCACGTTCCATTCGGGCAAGACCACCTCCAGTTCCCCACGGGCGATCGCTGACGAACAGACAAATTCCGGCAACAGCGCGATGCCCATGCCACGTCGCGCGGCTTCCAGCAGCAAAGCAAAATCACCAGTGATCAGGCGAGCCTGCATCTCCACGTTGACTTGCTTGCCATCTGCACCGATCAGCTCCCACACCTGCGCGCCCTCGTGCTCACGCATGGACAGTGCAGGCAGTTGCACCAGTTCATCCGGCTTGGTTGGGCGTCCCTGGCTATCAAGAAGGCTTGGGCTGGCCACTAACAAGGTGCGGCCCTGGCCGAAGCTGCGAACAACCAGATTGGCGTCCGTATCCAGTTTCGAGCGGACCCGAATGGCCAGATCGAAGCCTTCGCCGATCACATCCACTCGACGATCGCTTGAAGTGACACGAACCTGCATTTTCGGATAAAGCGCCAGAAAGTCGGGCAACACGTGCGCCAGCACGGTCTGCACCAGCGACACCGGACAGCTCAGCCGCACCACCCCACGTGGCTCGGCGCGCAATTCATCAACGGCATCCTGCGCGGCCTGAGCCTCCTCCAGCACAGCGCGGCAATGCGCGTAAAAGCGCTCACCCACTTCAGTGACAACAAAACGGCGCGTGGTTCGCTGCAGCAGGCGCACGCCCAGCCTTTCCTCCAGTTGGGCCACACGCTTGCTGAGCCTGGACTTGGGTAAGCCAAGTGCCCTACCCGCAGCGGAAAACCCACCGTGTTCAACAACGGCAGCAAAAAAATAGAGGTCGTTGAGGTCCTGCAAGGCCCCCGTCAATGCTGTCATGATTGTTTCCCTAAAAGAACGACTTGTTCGATTATTGCCATCTTATCGCCACATTGTTCTGAATGTATCGTCAGTGCATTGCCGGACCACCGGCGCTTCAAGGAACAATTCAATGAAACTGCTTCATATCGATTCCAGCGCACTGGGTGAGTATTCGGTTTCGCGCCAGTTGAGCGCCGATATCGTAGCCGAGCTCAAGCATCAGACTCCGGACGTAGAAATCAGTTATCTCGACCTCGCCGCGCAGCCACTCGCGCATTGGACACCTGCTGTCGCCGACGCCAGCGGCGCCGAAGCCGCCCAGGGCAATGCGCTGGTAGAAGAATTCCTCGCCGCAGATGTCGTCGTTATCGGCGCGCCGATGTACAACTTCGGTATTTCCAGCCAGCTCAAGGCATGGATCGATCGCATCGCTGTGGCCGGCAAGACCTTTCGCTACACTGAAAACGGTGTCGAAGGCCTGGCCAAAGGCAAGCAGGTGATCATTGCATCCAGCCGCGGTGGAGTTTACGTCGAAGGCCCGTTTGCCGCTTTTGACCATCAGGAAACCTACTTGCGCGCGGTGCTCGGCTTCATCGGCGTCACCGACCTTACCTTCGTACGCGCCGAAGGAGTCGCGATCAGCCCGGAAAATAAAGAGCAAGCGCTTAAATCGGCGCAAAGCTCGATACTTTCAGTCATTACAAAGCTGGCAAAAGCCGCCTGAGTTCGAGAAATCGAGTGCAATACCAACGGCCCTACGGGGCCGTTTTTCGTTTTCTCTGTTTCAAATATCAATAAAAACAGTGAGATGGCCACATAGGCCATCAGTCATGTTGCCAAAGTGCCTTTGTTCTATTGACGCCTATTGTTTTGGTGTTATAGTTAACTACAACACCGGTTAACGAGTTCACCAAGGAGAGTCGTCATGAAAGCACTGAATCAGAAATTGATCGCCACCGTCGCCGCCGTACTGCTGACTTCCGCCAGTCTGATGACGACGGCCACCTTGAGCATGGCTCCACAAAATGCCGACGCCCAAGAGATCAATGCCAACGAAATCCATGGCCTCAAAGTCACC
>NZ_JAMFRV010000603.1 GCF_026224925.1 Pseudomonas sp.
AGGAGAATCCCCAGTTTTGCTGGTACAAGTGATACAGCGGGGTTGGCGCACTCGACGCGGCAAAGAAGCACAGGTTGGTAATAGCAAGAAAACCTACGCTGCTGCGAGCACGAACCGTCGGAGACAGGTTCTGCAAAGGGTCGGACATGGGTACACTCTCCAATAAAGCAAACCGCAAAAGCAATTTATTAGCTTTTGCGAGTGTGCATCGCGATTTCGCTTAAAGCAAATTCTTTGTGTTAAGGTCTGCCGCATGGCTATTAAAGAAGGTATTCGCACGGGTGGCCGCAGTGCCCGTGTTCAGGAATCGATCCACGCGGCTATCCGTGACTTGTTGCTTGAGCATGATCGCTCGACCATCAGTGTGCCTATGATCGCTGTCCGCGCAGGTGTCACGCCTTCTACCATCTATCGACGCTGGGGTGATTTGACCAGTTTGTTGGCTGATGCCGCGGTCGAGCGCCTGCGCCCAGACATCCCAATCAACTGCGGCAACGTGCGCGACGATTTGCAAAGTTGGACCGAGCAATACCTAGACGACATGAACTCCGCAGCAGGCCGGGAGATGATGCGTGATGTGATCGGCAGCGCCGCCAGCTGTTCGAGCAAGTGTGCGTCTATCGTTCGTGATCAACTGCAGATCATCGTCGATCGAGCCCTCATCCGAGGTGAGGCAACCCCTCCGGCGGAAGAGTTGGTCGACGCCATTGTTGCGCCGATGATTTATCGCATTCTTTACTCAGAAGCGGCGCCGACTCTGGAACGGATGTTTCAGTTGATTGATATCTGCCTGGCCCGGCACCGTTGACCATGGGTGGAGATAATCGACCCCACACCCTCGAACGACTCCGCGCAGGCAAATTGACGGGCATTAAGCGTCTGGATTTGTCCTGTGGGCTGGTCGAATTTCCGCCGGAAATTTTTGACCTTGCCGACTCTCTTGAAGTTCTCAATCTGACCGGCAACTTACTCAGCAGCTTGCCGGCAGACCTGAGTCGCCTGAAAAACTTGCGGGTACTGTTCTGCTCAGAGAACCAGTTCACAGAGCTGCCGGCGTGTATCGGTCAGTGCTCTCAGTTGCAAATCGTCGGCTTCAAGGCCAATCAGATTCAACACGTTCCGGCCGCTGCCCTGCCGCCGTTGCTGCGCTGGTTGATCCTGACCGATAACCGGATTGAAACGTTGCCTGACGCGTTGGGCGACTGTTCAGCGTTGCAAAAACTGATGCTGGCAGGCAATCAGCTGCAACAATTACCGGCATCGCTTGCCCGCTGCACGCAACTTGAACTGCTGCGCATCTCTGCCAACCGCCTGACCGCGCTGCCTGACTGGCTATTAGCACTGCCTGCGCTTGCCTGGTTAGCCTACGCGGGCAACCCACTGCCCACTCACCACGCCGAGACACCTATCAGGCAAATTGCGTGGTCGCATCTGCAGGTGCAGCAGCAACTGGGTGAAGGCGCCTCCGGGGTCATTCAACAGGCGCTGTGGCAAGCGCCTGAGCGACAAGAAGCCTGCGTGGCGATCAAGCTCTACAAGGGCAGCATCACCAGTGACGGCTCACCGCTGAACGAGATGGCAGCCTGCATAGCTGCTGGCGCGCATCCAAACCTGATCGCCGTTGAAGGACAAATTGCCGAACACCCGCACGGGCAGGTTGGTTTGGTGATGCAACTCATCGCCCCTAGCCACGGCAACCTCGCAGGGCCACCTAGCCTTGAGTCGTGTACCCGCGATGTCTATTCAGCCGAAACCGCTTTCTCCCTGGGCACCGCACTGCGCCTGGCGCGTGGCATTGCATCGGTGGCTGAGCACCTGCATGCCTGCCGCCTGAGCCATGGAGATCTATACGGTCACAATATCCTGTGGAACTCGAACGGTGACTGCCTGCTGGGCGACTTCGGCGCAGCGTCGTTCTATCCGACAGAAAACCCAGAACAAAGCGGGCTGCTGGAACGGATTGAAGTCAGGGCGTTTGGGATATTGCTGGGCGAACTGATCGAGCGGTGTGAACCGATTGAGATAGCCGAATGGAGGGAGCTACACGTCCGATGCATTCAGCCTGATGTGCTTGCGCGGCCATCGTTTGTTGAGGTAAGTCGGGTGTTGACGGCGTTCGAGACACCCGACACATAGCCTTCGCGAGTTCTAAACCTACCCCGCCAACCCTACATACACATTCTGCACATCGTCATGCCCGTCAATCGCTTCCAGAAACGCCTCAACATCAGCCATTTCCTCATCGCTCAAGCCGTCAACAGTGCTTTTCGGCCGGTAGCCCAACTGTGCCGACTGAACCGTAAAACCAAACTCGGGTAGCGCTTTGCACACCGCATCCAGATCGGTCAACTCGGTCAAGAACAGCGTTGCGCCCTCTTCACCCGGTTCAAAATCCTGTGCACCAGCCTCGATAGCCGCCAACTCAGCGTCAGCATCGGGACCGGAGGGCACAGCCTCGATCATGCCCAAATGGTTGAAGTCCCACGAAACCGAACCCGCAGCACCCAATTGCCCCTTACGGAACAGCACCCGAATTTCCGAAACCGTGCGATTGATATTGTCGGTCAGGCACTCAACAATCACTGGAACACGGTGTGGCGCAAAACCTTCGTACGTCAGCCGCTCGAAGGTAACGCCTTCGCCCAACAGGCCCGCGCCCTTCTTGATTGCGCGCTCCAGCGTTTCCCGGGGCATCGAAGCTTTTTTTGCTTGCTCGACGACCAACCGCAAACGCGCATTGGTTTCAGGATCGGCGCCGGCTCGCGCAGCGATCATGATTTCCTTGGACAGCTTGCCGAAAATACGACCCTTGGCATTGGATGCTGCTTCTTTATGCTTGACCTTCCACTGTGCGCCCATGTTGTTCTCTTGATCCGTGGCTGATAACGGCCACCGCGGCGGTCAGCAGACGGCTGACGAGGCGGAGGCAAAACGCTGAAATTTGGCGGCCATTTTATACGCGATGACGCCAGATGAAACCCCCCGCTATTCAGACAGCCCTCAAACAGCTCCGGTAGAGCGTCCAAACAGCCTACAACGCTTGTAGGAGGTGGCCTACTCTGTAGTCCTTTTCCGAAAAACGGCGCAGCGCTGACGTTCTCCTTCGGCATTCCGTACCCTCTGCGCAAGACTTTCAAAATTAAGGAAGAGCAGTTGAGTCAAGACACGGAAAAACGGGCCACATTGACCATCGGCGACAGCCCACTGACACTGCATGTCATCCGCTTCAGCGGCAGTGAGGCGTTGAATCGCCCCTATCGGTTCGAAATCGACTTCATAAGCCCAAGCGTTACGCCGGACGCCGGGGTTCTCACATCACGCAGCGCTTATCTTTCTTTTGGCGAGGTGCATCAAGGGGTTCATGGGCTGATCGGCAACGCTATCGTGCTGTATGTCGGTAAAGGAATCAGCCATGTTCGTATAACACTGGAGCCACGCCTACAAACGCTGCAACAGCGTTACCACCGGCGACTGCATCAACAGTCGAGTGTCCCGCAGATCCTCCAGAAATTGCTCGAAGAACACGGTATCGGTAAAGATCATTACCGCTTGGAACTAACCGTGGGTACGTATCCGCCACGGCAGACCTGCGCTCAATATGACGAAAGTGATCTGCACCTGTTGCAGCGTTTGTGCGCAGAAGAAGGCATCCACTTTCGTTTTGAGCACAGTCGCCATCGGCATCTGTTGATTTTCGCAGACGATCCGGCGAATTTTCGCGAACTATCGGCGCCAACCCGCTACCAAAAAGAGCTCGACCACGCCACGCTGGCCCCCAGCATCAGTCATCTGGCCGAACATTTCTCTGTCCACACCATGAGATCCGGGCACGACCGCCCCCCACGACAGGTTGACGATCAAGCGGCAACCGCCGACGAGCAGAACCCTCTACAGGTACCTGTCCACGGCTTTGCGGCCAATCAATCGCGGGGCGCCCTGCATCGTGCAAAGCTGCCAAACGCCGCCGAAGCGAGACGACGCCAACTGAGCGAACGTACCCTGGAGCGTATGCGCTGTGAACGACGGCACGTGTATGGACTCAGTGATCAGCCAAGCCTGGTTAGTGGCCAAATACTCTCGGTGCTGGCTCACCCCAACACGCTGTTCAACGATCAGTGGCTGCTGACCGACGTCCACCACGTGGGGAAACAACCTCAGGTACTGAACGGATTAGACCCGGCAGACATCGAAGGGATCATTAAGAGCGCCTCCCTCGAAACCTATCAACAGCCGCAGTTTCCCTTTGCGGGACCGGTGTCGAGTGTTGAGATTGCGCCGTTCACCAGCGGCTATAGAAATCGCTTCCGGGTTATTCCCTGGACCCTGCCCTATCGTCCACCACTGACGCAGCAAAAACCGCAGATTCTCGGCCCTCAAACTGCCACGTTAATCGGGCCATACGGTCATGCAGTAAAGCGCGACCCACAAGGACGGATTCAAGCAAAGCTGCATTGGCCTGTGTCGCCAACGAATGAGGAGGCGGTCCTTTGGTTGCGCCTGGCCGTTGCAACGCCAAGCAATGAGGCGCCTTGCGAAGTGTTAGCAGGCAGTAAGGTGCTGCTGAGCCATTTCGACGACGATCCGGACCAACCAATCATCTGTGGGTTGGTGAAAAGCGCTACCGCGCAATTCATGCGCCCACGCATCCAGATTGATGGCCGAGCACTGAGTTCTATCGCGGCGCACATTCACCTAAGTGCCGGGCAGACGCTGGACGTCGACGCGAGCGACTCTGTGACCCTGACCAGCCAACACGCCCGCCTCCAATTGCACACCGACAGCCTTCGGATGACCGCCCTGAAAAACCTGGCCGGCGGATCTTGTCGGGAAACCGAAATTCGTTACGGGCAGGCGCCCAGTCGCTCTAGCCCCCCTGAGCACCTGACGACTGCCACTGATTTCAGCGCGTTGTTGCAGCCGCTGGACCGACCGCAACCGGACCCGAATTCATAACCGTCAACGCCCCTTGAACTGAGGCTCACGTTTCTCAATAAATGCTGCCATGCCTTCCTTCTGATCATCCGTAGCAAAGGCGGCGTGGAATACCCTACGCTCGAAACGAATGCCTTCGGCGAGGCTGACTTCAAAGGCCCGGCTCACGCTTTCCTTGACCATCATCGCCACCGGGAGGGACTTCGCGGCGATGTCGGCAGCCACCTTCAGCGCTTCGTCGAGCAGTTCATCGACCGGTATTACCCGCGACACCAGCCCTGAGCGCTCGGCCTCGGCAGCGTCGATCAAACGTCCACTAAGGCACATCTCCATCGCTTTGGCTTTGCCAACAGCACGCGTCAGGCGCTGAGTGCCACCCATACCGGGCAATACACCCAGTTTGATTTCGGGCTGACCAAATTTCGCGTTATCGCCGGCCAGGATGAAATCGCACATGAGTGCCAACTCACAACCACCGCCCAACGCAAAACCGGCGACCGCCGCGATCATGGGTTTGCGACGACTGGCGACCCGATCGCTGTCAGAGAACAGGTCGTCCAAGTAGATCTGCGGATACGTCAGCTCAGACATTTCTTTGATATCGGCGCCTGCTGCGAAGGCCTTTTTTGAACCTGTCAGCACGATACAGCCGATGTCACGATTGGCGTCCAGCAGGTCCAGTGCCTGGTTCAATTCACTAACCAATTG
>NZ_JAMFRV010000604.1 GCF_026224925.1 Pseudomonas sp.
TCGAGGAGATGTTGACGATCTTCCCGCGGGTGCCAGTGTCGCTGACCTGCTGTTTCATCATTTGGGTAATCGCGAACTTGCAACCCAGCCAGGTGCCTTTGGTGTTGACGTTCATGGTCAGGTCGTAATCGGCCTCGGTTTCTTCGACGATTGTCTTGAGCTCAACCGCGACGCCGGCGTTGTTGATCATGATATCGAGCCGACCAAACCGTCTGACGGCCTCCTGAATCAGGTTGTCCATGTCAGCATATTTGGACACATCGGCCTTGACGAAAATCGCCTCGCCACCGTTTTGGTGGATGAGGTCGTCGGTATCGATGTGCAGGTCTTTTTCGAAGCCTTCCGGGCGGGCGCTTTTGGAGAGGTCCGAGCAAACCAGATGGGCGCCTTCAGCGGCGAGCGCCAGGGCGATGGCGCGCCCGTTGCCTGAGCTTGAACCGGTCACAATGGCTACTTTGTTATTGAATCGCATTAAATCGCCTCCGTCGGCAAAAACTGTCATCGGGTGAGGGGCGGCCCCTCGGTTTTGCAATTGCGTGGATGAGTTTATGAAGCACTCAAGGTCGATAACAGGTTCAAAAGGGACAGCCCATGGCCTGTCTGTACATCCGCACGCTTCCCCTGTTAGCTCCCCCGTTGGGGGGTAAATCTCATGCGTAGGGTCTGACCAGCTTTGTCGTTCTGCGCTACTTTTTTGGTCATTGCCACGGTGAGTCGTTCAGGTATCGGCGCCGAGTTGGCGAACGATGAAGTGCGCTGCATCGGTCAGCACCCTGCGACCGGATTTGATCTTGCCAGCGCTGGTCAGCACCCCGTGGGCGTGTCCCGGCAAATGATGATGTACCACCTCAGTACCCGCTCGCGCGGCAGTGGATGCGTAGGCAATGCCTTCATCCGCCAGGGGGTCGTGTCCCACGGTCAGGATGAACATAGGCGGTTGCTTGCGGCCTTCTGCGTGCAGCAAGGGAGACAGGCGCGCATCGCGCCAATCCTGATCGCCGGCGGTGTACTGTCCTCTGAACCAGTGCATTGATTGGGCCGTCAGGGGGAAGCCGCTGGTGATGCGCCGGTACGAGGGCTGACTGGCGGTAAGGTCGGTCACGGGGTAGAACAGCACTTGACCCTTGAGGGTCAGGCCGTCGATTTGGTAGGCCGGGTTGTTAGCCAGCACGGTGGCCATATTGCCTCCCGCGCTATCACCCGCAATTAGCGCACGACCCGGGTCGACCTTCAGTTCGCAGGCCTTGTCTGTAATGAATTGCAGGGCCGCGAAGCAGTCATCCAGCGGCACTGGAAAACGGTACTCCGGGGCCACGCGGTATTGCACGGCGATCACGGTGGCAGCTGTTTGATTGGCCAAAGTACGGCAAATACTGTCGTGGCTGTCCAGGTTGCCAATCACCCACCCACCGCCATGAATGAACACCACCAAAGGCGTCACGACCTGCGCTGTACTGCCATTGGGTCGGTATACGCGGATACTCGCGATACCACCGGCCACTGGATAGTCCAACGTGCGCGTGTCGGCGACGGTCTCGGGTTCCAGGCCATTGGCAACGCAGGCACGCAGATAATTGGCACGGGCGTCAGCGAGCGGGACATCCTGGAAGGAAACTTCCCCATTGGCCCTGAAGGCCCGAACCAGATCCACCGTGTCGGCGGCAACCTGCTCCAGCGGTACAGGCTCGGCTGTCGGGCTGCTCATGAATGGACGGGTTCCTTGGCAAGTAGCAGGCGGTAATCGTCCACTTTCCAATCCGCTGCCAGCGCCCGGTATTCGTCAACGGCGCCCGACCAGTTGTTGATCACCTTGCCGGCTGCGTTCTTGTACCAGCTGGAGCAATCTGACGAGAACGCCGAAGACTGCATGTTGGTCTGCAACGTGTCGTTGTAGGTGTTGAAAATGTCTGCCTTGATGTCCACCGCAGCGTGCGAGTGGCCAGCCAACCCTTGCACGGCCTGGATGATGTAGCGCTGTTGGATCTCGAGCATGGTTAGGATCGAGTTGTGGTTCAGGTTGGTGTTGGGCCCGTAGATCATGAACATGTTGGGGAAGCCCGGCACGGTCATACCCAAGTAGGCTTCAGCCCCTTGTTCCCAGCATTGGTGAAGGGTTTGACCAGCAGCCCCCGTCACTTGCAAATCACCCTGAAAGGCCTGGCTTTCAAAGCCGGTGCCGAAGATCACGCTATCCAGTTCATGCAGCACGCCGTTTTTATCGATGATGCCTTCGGGTACGAATCGGTCGACGGCGGCGGTTTCCAGGCTGACGTTGCTGCGCATCAGTGCCGGGTAGTAGTCATCGGAGCGCAGGATGCGTTTGCAAGCGAACTCGTAGTCCGGGGTCAGCTTGGCGCGCAACGTTTCATTCGGAACCTGAGCCGCCAAGTGCTCGGTGGCTACTTTGATGCCTTCCTGCTGCGCCTCGGTGCCATGAAGCGTGCGAGCAAAACCATTTTCGCGAAAAGCGTGAAGTGCGCGTCGGCTTTCGTCGAACAGCTCTGGTTGCGCGGCATAAGCGTCCAGTTGCTCCTGGGTGAAGACAATCTGATTGCGCGGCATGATCCAGTTGGCGCTGCGTTGGAACACCGTTAAATGACTCGCTTGCTTGGCCACTTCCGGTACGTACTGCACGGCACTGGCGGCCGCGCCGATGCTGGCGACTTTCTTGCCGGTAAGGTCTAGTTCCGCCGGCCATTGGGCTGAGTGAAAGTATTGTCCGGCAAAGGTGTCGAGGCCCTTGAACTCGGGGATGGCCGGTTTGTTCAGCTGCCCCCAGGCGGGTACGAAAAAACGACCCTGCAAGCGCGTACCGTCGGCGAGTTCGAAGGCCCA
>NZ_JAMFRV010000605.1 GCF_026224925.1 Pseudomonas sp.
ACATGGGCAATGTGCCGTTCAGTCATCGCAATGGCCGCGTCAAAAGCGCTGGCATCGGGACTGAGAAAAAACGGTTTTTGAATCATGCTTTTTTCGATGGGGATGCCGAAGTCATCGGTACCGTCAGCCACCACCTGACGCAAGTCGCGCAGGGTGAATATACCCAGCGGCGCTTTATGTTCATCGACGATCACAATGCTGCCAACCTGTTGCTCATGCATCAGTTTGACCGCTTCACGCAGCGGGGTATCAGGGCTGCAGGTCACGGGGTGACGCATGGCCAGTTCGCCAAGGCGCGAGTTCAGCGAATACTGGGTGCCCAAGGTTTCGGCGGCGCGTTGTTGCACCTGTTGGTTAACTTGATCGAGTAAGCTGCTGACCCCGCGTAATGCGAAGTCGCGGAAAATGCTGGAAATGGCGAACAGTTTGATGAATGCCAGCTTGTTTAGTTGCAGGCAAAACGTGTCTTCAGCTGCCAGGTGTTCGGTGCGCGTGGCGCGTTCGCCCAGCAGCGCAGCCAGCGGAAAGCACTCGCCCGTGGATATTTCGAACGTGGTTTCGGTTGCACTCTTCGCTGGGTGGGTGCGCTCGCCGACTACCCGACCGGTTTTTACAATGTAAAAATGCTCTACCGGTCCGTCGCTAGGCTTGATTATGCTTTCTTCGGCCGCATAAAAACGCAGCTGGCACTGTTCCACCAGATACGCGAGGTGGGCGTTTTCCATCTGGTTGAACGGTGGGAATTTTTGCAGGAATTGGATGGTGCCGTGTATGTTCTGCAACACCGCCGTCTTGCCTGCCTGGGTGAAAGCATCTGCCTTACTCATGACCAATACCGCTTATGTAGAACTGTTTTTAGAGTCGGTTTTCGACAGACATGGTCGACCGCTTGTGCACACGTGCCCATTGGACGTAAGTCTAGGGTGGGAAACCGACAAAACGTCAGCGCATCGTTGTTGATTCGCTGTCCTAGTGATGGATCGAACGATTTGAGATATGTATGCCCGATCTCGATATTTTGAGTGATGAAGAGCGCGAAGCGATCAATGAGGCGATACAGAGCTCTGATCCGCTTGCGCAACAAAGGGTACTGATCGTCGATGACGATCGGGACTCGCGAGAGCTGCTGGCTGAAATTCTCAGTTTGAATGGCATCAACTGCATGACCGCTGCCGGGGGCGCCTCGGCGATGAGTCTGCTTGAAGCCCGAAAATCCATTGGCTTGCTGATTACGGACTTGCGCATGGAGCCATACAGCGGGCTGGACCTGATTCGCTGGGTGCGCGAGTCAACGCTGGCGGCACTGCCAATCATCATTATGTCTGGCGATGCGAACGTTCCAGACGCCATTGCGGCAATGCATTTGAGCGTGGTGGATTTTTTGCTAAAACCGATTAATACAGCCAGGCTGCTGGAGTTGGTGAGGCGGGAATTGGGGATGGTGTGAGGCCGCTTCCCGAATGAATTCGGTCCCACGGGATTTGCGGTGAATCTGTGGGAGCGAACTTGTTCGCGAAGGCCACGACGCGGTCTGTCAAGAACACCGCGTCGCCAGCTTCCCGAATAAATTCGGTCCCACAGAGGTTTTGCTTTCGGCTACAACCCGTTTTTCGCCTTGAACTCACGACGTCGACGGTGCAGCACTGGCTCGGTGTAGCCGTTGGGTTGTTTAGTCCCTTCGATCACCAGTTCAAGCGCCGCCTGAAAAGCGATGTTGCTGTCGAAATCCGGCGCCAGCGGGCGGTACAGCGGGTCGTTGGCGTTCTGCCGGTCAACAACGGGCGCCATGCGCTTGAGGCTTTGGACCACTTGGGTTTCGTTGACCACGCCATGGCGCAACCAGTTGGCGATGTGCTGACTGGAAATCCGCAGTGTGGCGCGGTCTTCCATCAAGCCGATGTCATTGATGTCTGGCACCTTCGAGCAACCCACGCCCTGATCAATCCAACGCACCACATACCCCAGAATCCCCTGAGCATTGTTGTCCAGTTCGTTCTGGACCTCTTCAGGCGTCCAGTCTGTATTGGGCGCCAGTGGGATGGTCAGGATATCGTCGATTGAGGCGCGAGCGCGTTTGGCCAGCTCAGCTTGGCGGGCGAACACATCGACCTTGTGATAATGCAGTGCGTGCAGTGCAGCGGCAGTCGGCGATGGGACCCAGGCAGTATTGGCACCTGCCAACGGGTGAGCAATTTTCTGCTCAAGCATCGCCGCCATCAGGTCAGGCATGGCCCACATGCCTTTACCGATTTGCGCACGACCTTGCAGGCCACAGCTCAAACCGATATCGACGTTCCAGTTCTCGTAAGCACTGATCCACTTTTCGGCTTTCATCTGCGCTTTGCGCACGACCGGGCCTGCTTCCATGGACGTGTGAATCTCATCGCCGGTGCGATCAAGGAACCCCGTGTTGATAAACACCACGCGCTCACTGGCGGCCTGAATGCAGGCTTTGAGGTTGACCGTGGTGCGTCGCTCCTCGTCCATGATCCCGACTTTCAGCGTGTTGCGCGGTAAGTTCAGCACGTCTTCCACGCGTCCGAACAGTTCGTTAGTGAACGCCGCTTCTTCCGGGCCATGCATTTTCGGTTTGACGATATATACCGAGCCTGCGCGGCTGTTGGTGCGTTGGCTTTTGCCGTTGAGGCTGTGAATCGCGGCGAGGCTGGTCAGCAGGCCGTCGAGAATGCCTTCCGGTACCTCGTTGCCGTCCTTGTCGAGAATCGCGTCGATGGTCATCAGGTGACCAACGTTGCGGATGAACAGCAACGAGCGGCCGTGCAGGCTGACCTCGCCACCGTTCGGCGCGGTGTACACGCGGTCGGCATTCATGGTGCGGGTAAACGTTTCGCCGCCTTTGGTCACTTGTTCAGCCAAGTCACCTTTCATCAAGCCCAGCCAGTTACGGTAGACCACGACTTTATCGTCAGCATCAACCGCCGCGATGGAGTCTTCGCAGTCCATGATGGTGGTCAGCGCGGCTTCCATCAGTACGTCTTTTACGCCGGCTGCGTCGGTTTGGCCTACAGGGCTGGAAGCGTCAATCTGAATCTCAAAATGCAGGCCGTTGTGTTTGAGCAGGATCGCAGTAGGCGCTGACGCCTGACCTTGATAGCCGATCAATTGTGCGTCGTTTTCCAGGCCTGAGTTGCTGCCGCCCTTGAGAGCAACGACCAGCTTGCCGTCGATCAGCTTATAACCCGTGGAATCCACATGGGAGCCAGCAGCCAAAGGCGCGGCTTCGTCGAGGAAGGCGCGGGCGAAGGCAATGACCTTATCGCCACGGACCTTGTTGTAACCCTTGGTTTTCTCCGCGCCATCGGCTTCGCTGATGGCGTCAGTGCCGTAGAGCGCATCGTACAGCGAGCCCCAGCGGGCGTTCGACGCGTTGAGGGCAAAGCGTGCATTCATGACAGGAACCACTAATTGTGGACCCGCCATGCGAGCGACTTCATCGTCAACGTTTTGCGTGGTTATCTGGAAGTCTGCGGCTTCTGGCAACAGGTACCCGATTTCTTGCAGGAAGGCTTTATAAGCCGCTGCATCATGTGCAGCCCCTGCTTGAGCTTGGTGCCAGGCATCAATTTGTGCCTGGAAATCATCACGTTTGGCGAGTAGGGCTTTGTTCTTCGGTGCTAGCTCATTGATGAGCTTTTCTGCTCCGATCCAGAACGTGGCGGCATCAAGGCCGGTTTCCGGGATGGCTTCGTTATTGACGAAGTCCAACAGGACTTTGGCGACCTGAAGGCCACCGACTTGAACGTGTTCAGTCATTACTTGCCTCACTCTGCTCAGCGGTTAGCTTTTCATCGATCAAACATTATGTAGTGCGCGCTGCGGCATACTACATGAAGCATTGGGTTGTGAAAATCTGGGTAATTACGTCATTCAACGACCCTTAATCAGCTTCGGGTCACTCTGGGACATGGGATGTTCTCAAAAAAAATACAGATTGTTCCAGATAATTCTAGAAACAGTACACGATTTGTTTTGTCCCGAGGTGGGCAGCCCTTGCCTATACTTCTGGGGCAGCTCGTCGTACGGGCACTGTTCAGTGCCGAGCGTTTTCAGAATAAGAGGATTGTCCGTGGATCATCTCGTCATAACTGTATTTGCTCCCGATCAACCGGGCCAAGTTGAGCGCATCGCCGAATGCATTGCCGCACATGGCGGTAATTGGCTGGAAAGTCGTATGTCGCGGTTGGCTGGACAATTTGCCGGGGTAGTCAAAGTTGGAGTGCCTGCCGAATCCCACGATGAAATGCTCGATGCCCTACAAGCGTTAGCCGAGCGCGGTATACGTGTCTTGGTGGCGCAAAGTGAAATAGAGCAGTCATGCAGTTGGAAGCCGATCGCCATGGAATTGGTGGGCAATGACCGACCGGGCATCGTGCGTGACATCACCCGGGTGCTGGCTGAGCAGGGGGTAAACCTTGAGCGTTTGGTCACCAGCGTCAGCCCGGCGCCGATGAGCAGCGAGTTGCTGTTTCATGCGGAAGCGATTCTGGGTGTACCGCTGACGTTGTCATTGGACGTATTGCAAAAGCGTCTGGAAACACTGGCGGACGATTTGATGGTTGAGCTGGTATTGAAAGCCGAAGAGTGAGTAGGGATTTTCCAAATCCCGGTGGGAGCGAACTTGTTCGCGAAGGCAACACCGCAGTACACCTGACACGCCGCACCGTTCGCTTCCCGAATGAGTTCGGCCCTACAGATGTTGAAAGGTTATCCAAGTTATAAGTGGACCTGCCTGTGGATAACCTGGGGAGACAGCGCTGCGGGCCGCGTTGATCAAGGCGTAGCGACCGTTGGTCAAAAAACCAACAGTTTCAATGAGTTGTGCACAAATAGCTTCAACGAGGCTGTGGATAACCTATGGAGAGATCGCTGTAGGCCACGGCCAGTGTGGCTTACACCGCGCTGTACGTTTTATGATCAGCTGTTTCGACGAGAGCGCAGCCAAATGTCGACGCTGTAAACCGCCAATCCCGTCCAGATAAATGCAAATGCCAGCAGCGTGGTACTTGAAAGCTGTTCACCGAATACCAGCACCGCCAACGCCAGCACCAAGGTGGGCGCCACATATTGCAGGAAGCCCAGGGTGGTATAGGGCAAATGCCGGGCTGCTGCGTTGAAGCAGATTAACGGCATCACCGTGATGGGCCCTGCGGCCGCTAACCACCAAGCCTCAGACGTCGTCCAAAAACTGCTTTGTGCGCTGACGGCAGAAGGGTTTAACAGCATCCAGCCAATCGCCAGCGGCACTAACAACCAGGTTTCCACCACCAAGCCCGGCAATGCAGCCACCGGTGCCTGTTTGCGGATAAGGCCGTAGAAGGCGAAAGACACCGCCAACACCAGCGATACCCACGGCAGGCTGCCAACGTGCCACACCTGCTGCGCAACCCCGACCGCCGCCAACCCCACTGCCAACCATTGCAGAGGCCGCAAGCGCTCACCTAACAGCAGCATGCCCAACAGCACATTCACCAGCGGGTTGATGTAATAACCGAGGCTGGCTTCGACCATGCGTCCGTTATTCACGGCCCAGACATAGGTCAGCCAGTTAACCGCAATCAGGCTTCCGCTCAAGGTGAGCACGGCGAAGCGACGCGGATTGTCGCGCAGCTCACGCCACCAGCCCGGATGTTTCCACAGCACAAGCAACAGCGAGCCGCACACTGCGGACCACAGCACGCGATGGACGATGATCTCTACTGACGGGACAGTGGCGATGGCTTTGAAATAGAGCGGGAACAAGCCCCACGTGATGTAGGCCGTGAGGCCAAGGATGTACCCGCGACGCGGGTTGACGGCGTGCATGCAAGTTCCTTGTGCAGCGAGTAAACAGGCGGTGGCTCAATTACCGGCGCCGCTGCTCGCAAGCAACGACGCCTGATACGAGGGTTAAAACAGCTTCAACGGCTCTTCGTTGAGTGCCGACAACTGCTCACGCAGCGCCAACACTTGATCGCCCCAATAACGCTCGGTCCCGAACCAAGGGAAACTGTGCGGAAAGGCTGGGTCGTCCCAGCGCCGAGCGAGCCATGCGCTGTAGTGCATCAGGCGTAAGGCACGCAACGGTTCGATCAGCGCCAGCTCGCGTGGATTGAAGTCATGAAATTCGCTGTAGCCATCCATCAGCTCGGACAGTTGGCTCAGGCATTCCTGCCGATCACCCGCCAGCATCATCCAGATGTCCTGCGCTGCCGGACCCATGCGGCAGTCATCAAGGTCGACGATGTGGAACATTTCATCGCGAGCCATCATGTTGCCGGGGTGGCAGTCGCCGTGCATGCGGATGTTTTTATGCGGTGTGGCGGCGTACACATCTTCGACGCGCTTGAGTAAATCACGAGCAACCGACTCGTAAGCCGGCAACAGGCTACGTGGAATGCAGTTGTTTTCCAGCAAGAAGGCCAGCGAGTCGTGACCGAAGTTTTTAACGCCAAGCGCTTCGCGGTGCTCGAATGGCTTGGTGGCGCCAACGGCGTGTATGCGGCCTAACAGCTGCCCGAGGCGATACAGTTGGTCAAGGTTGCCCGGCTCTGGCGCCCGTCCGCCGCGACGTGGGAACAGGGTGAAGCGGAAACCGGCGTGTTCATGCAGGGTTTCGCCGTTATGGATCAAGGGCGCGACCACTGGGATATCAACCTCGGCCAGTTCGAAGGTGAAGCTGTGTTCTTCGAGAATTGCGTCGTTGGTCCAGCGCTGTGGCCGGTAGAACTTGGCAATCAGCGGCTCGCCGTCTTCGATGCCGACTTGATACACACGGTTTTCGTAACTGTTGAGCGCAAGAATGCGGGCGTCGCTGAGAAAGCCGATGCTTTCGACAGCATCAAGCACCAGGTCAGGCGTGAGTGTTGCAAACGGGTGGGCCATGCTTACTCCTGCGCGCAGCAGGCTGCCGCGTCGGGCCCGATATGGTAACGCACTGGGCTCGGCCTGACACAACGGGTCTCGATCTTCAGCCATAAGCGGTGAGTCGCTTGGCTACAACGGCGTACCCAACAGCACGTACGTCGGTGCAAACTGCGCGCGCACCGACGCGCCTTTTTTCAGCTGAAGGGCCGCAAGCTGCGCAGGCTCGGCCAGAGAACACAGGGTCTGACCGCTAGGAAGGGACATTCGCACTTCACTGGGGCCGTCTTCCGCGTCGAGAATGTCTTCGATTTTCCCCTCCAGACAGTTGTGGCCGGGGGTTACCGGTTGCCCATCGCCGAGCAGTTCGAGCCAACCGGCCTTGATCAGGGCCACAACGTCAGTGCCGACCGCCAGTTCGAGTCGCAGGGTGCTTTCATGGGTGATTTGCGCGTCAATCGACAAGTCCCCCGCCAGCAGCAAACGCACCCGGTCGTTATGCCCTTGGCGCGTGATCGATTCGATGCGGCCGTGCAGTTGATTGCGAGCGCTGGTGCGCAGCATTAGTCGGCTGAGTAGCCCCAAATCACCGGTTTCTTCGGCTGCTTCGAGCACCTGAGCCTGCAACGCTTGCAAGCGCTGGTAGAGGCGCAACACCCGTTCACCTTCCGCCGACAACTGCGCGCCGCCCCCACCACGCCCCCCAACACTGCGCTCGACCAAGGGTTTTTGCGCGAGGTTGTTCAACTCATCGATAGCATCCCACGTCGCCTTATAACTCAGCCCCGCGCTTTTCGCCGCACGGGTAATCGACCCCTGATCGGCGATGTGCTGAAGCAAAGCAATCCGCTGCGGGCGACGGACCATGTGCTGAGTGAGGAGCAGAGGCAGGGGCATGATGGTTTGGCTTTTGTGGTGAGGTTTGGAGTGTAAGGCACACGGCGAGGCTTTCCACAGAATCTCGCTTCATACCGCGATTCGGTGGGAGCGAACTTGTTCGCGAAAGCAACAACACGGTATCCCAGACAAACCGCGTTGCCCGCTTCCCGAACAAGTTCGGTCCCACAGGGCCAGAAGCAGAAGTGTGATCGGTCGAAAATTCAATCATAGTAGCTGTCGCGTTTAATCCTGCGGCTTCGGCGTTCGTGCCAAACAATACACATCCACCCGCCGCGCGCCGGCTGCTATTAACAGCTGAGCCAGTGCATTAACTGTTGCGCCAGTGGTGAGCACGTCATCGACCAGCGCAAAATGCCGACCTTTCACCTGCGCATCTACGGCGATGGCAAAAGCTTTGCGCAGGTTGATTTGTCGGGCTTTGGCGTCCAGGCCCTGCTGGCTCGAGGTTTCCAGCACTCTGAGCAACAAGCGATCATCGGAAACCAAGTCCAGTTGCTTGCCAAGCCACCGGGTCAACATTTCTGATTGGTTGTAGCCGCGTTTGCGCTGGCGTTTTTTCGCCAGCGGCACCGGCAGCAGGCAATCCGGGCGTGGCAGTCCTTCGTCGATGCGATGCTGCAAGGCCTCCCCAAGCAGTTCTGCCAGCAAGCGGCCCATGGGCCATTTTCCTTCGTGCTTGAAGCGTGTAATCAAGCTGTCGACCGGGAAGTCGTAACGCCAAGGCACCACGACGTCGCTGAATGCGGGTGGCTGTCGGCGGCATTGGCCGCAGGTCAGACCGGCCATTGGCATCGGCAGCGCGCAGCGTTCACAGTTATCCCCTAGCCACGGCAAATCGGTTTCACAGCCAGCGCAGATGGCAAATAGCGCGTCTGTGCTTTCGTCGCACAACAAGCATGATTGTTTGTTTTTTAACCAGATGTAAACCTGATGTGTGCTATATGGTTGACAGCGCATGGCTCTTCCTTAAATATGCCGAACATCCGTGTAGTACGTTTGGGCGTGTGTTTTAGCCACGCTCGTTCGCGCAAGCCAAGAAACAAACAAGGAGCCGCCCAATGAGCGCCAGCATCACCGCCACTCTGCGTCACGACTGGACTTTATCCGAGGTCAGAGCGCTGTTCGTACAGCCGTTCAATGACCTGTTGTTTCAGGCGCAGACCGTGCACCGCGCTCACTTCGACGCCAACCGTGTTCAGGTGTCGACGCTGCTCTCGATCAAAACCGGTGCCTGCCCGGAAGATTGCAAATACTGTCCGCAGTCCGGCCACTACAACACCGGGCTGGAAAAAGAGAAGCTTCTGGAAGTGCAGAAAGTTTTGGAAGAGGCCGCTCGGGCTAAATCCATCGGCTCGACGCGCTTTTGCATGGGCGCTGCCTGGAAGCACCCGTCGGCTAAAGACATGCCGTACGTGCTGGAGATGGTCAAGGGTGTGAAAGCCATGGGCCTCGAAACCTGCATGACCCTGGGTCGTCTCGATCAGGATCAAACCACTGCGCTGGCTGACGCCGGGTTGGATTACTACAACCATAACCTCGACACCTCGCCTGAGTTCTACGGCAGCATCATCACCACCCGCACCTACGGCGAGCGTCTGCAGACCTTGGCCTATGTGCGTGAGTCGGGAATGAAGATCTGCTCTGGCGGCATTCTCGGCATGGGTGAAAGCCTGGACGACCGTGCTGGCCTGCTGATGCAATTGGCGAACCTGCCTGAGCACCCTGAATCGGTGCCGATCAACATGTTGGTCAAGGTCGCCGGTACGCCGTTGGAAAACGCCGAAGACATCGACCCGTTTGACTTCATCCGCATGCTGGCGGTGGCGCGGATCATGATGCCGCAATCCCACGTGCGCTTGTCTGCCGGTCGCGAAGCGATGAATGAGCAGATGCAAGCGCTGGCCTTCTTTGCAGGCGCTAACTCGATTTTCTACGGTGACAAGCTGCTGACTACTGCCAACCCACAGGCAGACAAGGATATGCAGTTGTTCTCGCGTCTGGGCATCCTTCCGGAAGCCGGTGTGGAGCACTCAGACGAAGTGCATCAAGCGGCCATCGAGCAGGCCTTGATCGAGCAAAAAAGCAGCGAAATGTTCTACGACGCCGCTGCGGTCTGATTCGGCCTTGTAGGAGCGCGCTTGCCCGCGATGGGTTGTGTCAGGTGGCGTCAATGCCAACAGGCCTGACGCTATCGCGGGACAAGCGCGCTCCTACAGAAAAGCTATCCAAACACCCAAGAGGCCTGCATGTCTTTCGATCTCCGCACGCGTCTGGCTGCTCGTCGCGCTGAACAGCTGTACCGTCTTCGCCCGTTGCTGCAAAGCCCGCAAGGTCCTGAAGTCGTTGTCGATGGCCAGCCACTGTTGGCGTTCTGCAACAATGACTACCTCGGCTTGGCCAATCACCCCGAAGTAATTGCAGCGTGGCAAGCGGGCGCTGATCGCTGGGGTGTGGGCGGCGGCGCTTCGCACTTGGTGATTGGCCATAGCAGCCCGCACCACGAACTCGAAGAAGCCCTGGCTGACTTGACCGGCCGCCCACGCGCGTTGCTGTTTTCCAACGGCTACATGGCCAACCTTGGCGCGGTCACTGCGCTGGTGGGGAAGGGCGATAGCGTCATCGAAGACCGCCTCAACCACGCTTCTTTGCTGGATGCCGGTTTACTCAGCGGTGCCCGGTTTTCCCGCTATTTACACAACGACCCCGACAGTCTCGCCTCGCGCCTGGAAAAAGCCACCGGCAATACGCTGGTGGTCACCGATGGCGTGTTCAGCATGGACGGCGATTTGGCTGACTTGCCGGCATTGGCACAGGTTGCTAAAGCCAAAGGCGCTTGGTTGATGGTCGATGACGCCCACGGTTTCGGCCCGCTGGGCGCTAACGGTGCGGGTGCCGTCGAGCATTTTGGGTTAAGCATGGAAGACGTGCCGGTATTGGTCGGCACGCTGGGCAAAGCCTTCGGCACCGCTGGCGCTTTTGTCGCAGGCAGCGAAGAGCTGATCGAAACTTTGATTCAATTTGCTCGGCCCTACATCTACACCACAAGCCAACCGCCTGCGTTGGCCTGCGCCACCCTGAAAAGCCTTGAAATACTGCGCACCGAACACTGGCGCCGTGAGCATCTGCAGCGCTTGATTCAGCAGTTTCGCCACGGGGCAGAGCAGATCGGTTTGCAGTTGGTGAACAGCTTCACTCCCATTCAGCCGATCTTGATTGGCGACAGTGGCCGCGCCTTGCGCCTGTCACAGATGTTGCGTGATAGAGGGCTGTTGGTGACCGCGATTCGCCCGCCCACTGTCCCGGCCGGCAGTGCTCGTTTACGTGTGACGCTGTCCGCAGCCCACAGCGAAGCGCAAGTGCAGCTATTGTTGAATGCATTGGCGCAGTGTTATCCGCTGCTTGATGCATGCGACTCGGTGGGAACGGACCATGCGTGATCGTCTGATTTTGCTACCCGGTTGGGGGCTCGGGATCTCACCTTTAGAGCCATTGGCCGCAGCGCTGTGTGGCTTGGATGAGCATCTGAGGGTGGACGTCGAGCCGTTGCCGGACTTTCAGCTGTCGGCGTTCGGCGACATCGAACTGAGCGAGTTGCTCGATGAGCTGGACGCGACGTTGCCGGACAACGCCTGGCTGGGCGGCTGGTCGTTGGGCGGCATGCTGGCAACGGAGCTTGCGGCACGCCGCGCAGACCGGTGCTGCGGCTTGCTGACGTTGGCCAGCAACAGTTGTTTTGTTTCCCGTAGCGATTGGCCCAATGCGATGTCGCCGGACGCATTCGATGCGTTTCTTGCGGGCTGTACAGTTGATCCGCACGGCACTCTCAAGCGTTTCAGCCTGTTGTGCGTACAAGGCGCCGAAGACCCTCGCGGCCTGGCGCGGCTGCTGAATGCTGCCGCACCGCACACGTCGCCCGACGCGCTGCTGCATGGATTGAAACTGCTGGCGCAATTGGATACTCGCAATGCGTTGCAGGCTTATCGCGGGCCACAACTGCACGTGTTTGCTGGCCTTGACGCGTTGGTGCCAGCAGAGGCGGCCAGCGATTTGTTGAGCATGCTGCCGGATGTGGAAGTCGGCGTGATCGAGCAGGCCAGTCACGCCTTCATTCTGGAAAACCCACATGGAGTGGCTGCCGCAATCCAGGCCTTTTTACATGAGTCCGGTGATGACTGATTTGTCCTTCTTCAAACAACCCGATGTTGAATCGTCGGGCGTGTTGCCCGATAAGCGCCAGGTAGCGGCCTCCTTTTCCCGCGCGGCTGCCAGTTATGACAGCGTGGCTGAACTGCAACGTGCAGTGGGCAGCGAATTGCTTGTGCGCTTGCCCGAATCATTAAATCCTTCGCGTTGGTTGGACCTGGGGAGCGGCACCGGTTATTTCAGCCGAACTCTCGCTGAGACGTTCGCCGCCAGCGAAGGCGTTGCCCTGGACATTGCTGAAGGCATGTTGCGCCATGCGAGGCCCTTGGGTGGTGCAGAGCATTTTGTCGTTGGGGATGCCGAACGCATGCCGCTGGCGGACCACAGCTGCGGGCTAATTTTTTCCAGTTTGGCAGTGCAATGGTGTGCCGATTTCGCTGCGGTGCTTAGCGAAGCGCGTCGAGTGCTGCAACCGGGCGGTGTGCTGGCGTTTGCCAGTTTGTGCGTGGGCACCTTGTATGAGCTGCGCGACAGTTGGCAGGCGGTGGACGGCATGGTCCATGTCAATCGCTTCCGCGACGTCGACGACTATAATCGACTGTGCGCGGCCAGCGGTTTGCGAGTGCGAAGCCTCGAGGTGCAGCCGCATGTGCTGCACTATCCGGATGTGCGCAGCCTGACACATGAATTGAAGGCGTTGGGCGCGCACAATATCAATCCAGGCCGGCCCGGTGGTTTGACCGGGCGGGCGCGTATCACCGGGCTAATTGATGCTTACGAGCGGTTTCGTGACAGCGAAGGGCTGCCAGCCACTTATCAAGTGGTCTACGCGGTGTTGGAAAAATCATAAATAACAGGCACTGAGATGAGCAGTTCGTATTTCATCACCGGTACCGACACGGACGTTGGCAAGACCACTATCGCAACCGGACTGCTGTACGCCGCACGCCAATCCGGTTTAAGCACGGCAGCGGGTAAGCCGGTCGCATCAGATTGCGTTGTCGGACCTGAGGGCCTGCGCAACAGCGACGCCTTGGCATTGATGGCTGAATGCTCGGTGAAGCTGACCTACGAGGAGGTCAATCCAGTTGCGTTTGAGCCTGCTATTGCTCCGCATCTGGCGGCGCGAGAAGCCGGCGTTGCCTTGACCGTGAAGTCATTGCTTGAGCCGATGCGTAACATACTGAGCAAAGGCGCCGATTTCACCTTGATCGAAGGCGCAGGCGGCTGGCGTGTGCCGCTGGCGGACCAAGCTAATTTGTCCGACCTGGCGACGGCGTTGCAGTTGCCGGTAATTTTGGTGGTCGGCGTACGGTTAGGCTGCATCAGCCATGCACTGCTGACCGCCGAAGCCATTGCCCGCGACGGCCTGCAATTGGCTGGTTGGGTGGCTAACATCATCGACGGCAAGACCTCGCGCATTGAAGAAAACCTCGCCACTTTGGCAGAGCGCTTGCCTGCGCCGTGTTTGGGGCGTGTACCGAGATTGAAGAAACCGACTGCGGAGGCAGTGGCGGAATATCTGCATTTGGAGTTGTTGGATTAGTAACGCAAAGCGCCCGAAACTCACGCGATCCGGTGGGAGCTTGTTCGCGAATGAACGCA
Organism: Pseudomonas sp.; assembly: GCF_026224925.1. GTDB lineage: Bacteria > Pseudomonadota > Gammaproteobacteria > Pseudomonadales > Pseudomonadaceae > Aquipseudomonas. Next base: position 13,510 of record NZ_JAMFRV010000605.1, read on the forward strand.
GCTGCGCGGTACATCAGGCAGACCGAGTCGCTCGCTTCGTGAACAAGTTCCCTCCCACATAGTTCTGCGCACGGCGTCAAATCGTCGGTAACACCCCATTCCGGTGGGAGCGAACTTGTTCGCGAAGGGCGCGGCGCGGTGTGACAGACAAACCCTATCGCCCGCTTCCCGAATAAATTCGGTCGTACAGAATCTCGACTTGGCGCTGAATACGCGCAGATATTTTGCATTGCCCTGGCTATCGACTAGCCAATTGCCATTAGTCTTTTTGTCGGGCCTTTTGCCGTTTGGTCTGCTTCAATGGCAGCTGTTCGTTTTATGAACTGAGGGTCTGTCCCATGCAAGTCTCCAATACCAGCGCTTTTACGTCGGGCGTGAACCTTATCCAGTCGGGTCTGGCTCGTGTCGACCAAGCCGCCACGCAGATCGCTAAATCCAGTGTTACCAGCGACGACAGCGTATCCACCAGCACCGGTGACTCTTCGGCCAAGAGCCAGTCCTCGAACCAGCAAGTCGAGCGCCTGCATTCGGTTGATCGCAGCCAGCAGACCGATCTGGCGAACAGTGCAGTAGAGCTTTCCCTTGGCAAGATCCAGGCGGAACTCGGCGTCAAGGTTGCAAAAGCTTCTGATGAAGTGCTCGGTACATTGATCGATACTCACGCCTGATTCCCGTCTCTGTGGTGCCCTGCGGCGCACCACGTAAACCTCGCAAGCCCCTGCATCTGCGCCGTACTCAACTAAACTTTAGCTATTCAAAAGCCGGCTCCTGACCAAGGCTCTTCGGCGCGCTCGTGTGCGTTGTTTGACGTGCTGACGATGAATGGAATGCGCGCTGTGCTTGACAAGGTTTAGGCGTAAACGTATGTTTCAAACAACTGTTTGATCGGCCTTCGATCATTCGTTCCAGGATTCTCAGCAGAGGTTTATCGCTATGCCTGACTACAAGGCCCCCTTGCGTGATATTCGCTTCGTACGTGACGAACTGCTCGGCTACGAAGCTCATTATCAAAGCCTGCCGGCTTGCCAGGACGCTACTGCGGACATGGTTGACGCCATTCTCGAAGAAGGCGCCAAGTTTTGTGAGCAGGTGTTGGCTCCGTTGAACCGTGTTGGCGACTCCGAAGGTTGCACCTGGAGTGAGTCCGGCGTGAAAACCCCGACGGGCTTCAAGCAGGCTTATCAGCAATTCGTTGAAGGTGGCTGGCCGAGTCTGGCTCACGACGTGGCGCATGGCGGTCAAGGCCTGCCCGAGTCGCTCGGTCTGGCGGTCAGTGAGATGGTTGGCGAGGCCAACTGGTCGTGGGGCATGTACCCAGGCCTGTCACATGGCGCGATGAATACCATTTCCGAACACGGCACCGAAGAACAGCAGCACGCTTACCTCACCAAACTGGTGTCGGGCGAATGGACCGGCACTATGTGCCTGACCGAATCGCATTGCGGTACCGACTTGGGCATGTTGCGTACCAAGGCTGAACCTCAGGCTGACGGCTCCTACAAAATTAGCGGCACCAAGATCTTCATCTCCGCTGGCGAACACGACATGGCCGATAACATCGTCCACATCGTGCTGGCTCGCCTGCCGGACGCACCGGCTGGCACCAAAGGAATCTCGCTGTTCATCGTGCCGAAGTTTATGCCCAACGCTGATGGCAGCGTTGGCGCTCGCAACGCAGTGACGTGTGGCTCCCTTGAACACAAAATGGGCATCCACGGCAATGCAACGTGCGTGATGAACTTTGATGCTGCCACTGGCTTCTTGATCGGCCCGCCGAACAAAGGCTTGAACTGCATGTTCACCTTCATGAACACCGCGCGTCTGGGCACTGCATTGCAGGGCCTGGCTCACGCTGAGATTGGTTTTCAGGGTGGCTTGAAATATGCCCGTGATCGCTTGCAAATGCGTTCGCTGACTGGCCCGAAAGCGCCAGAGAAAGCCGCTGACCCGATCATCGTTCACCCTGATGTGCGTCGCATGCTGTTGACCATGAAAGCCTTCGCTGAAGGTAACCGTGCAATGGTCTACTTCACTGCCAAACTGGTCGATATCGTCAAGTACGGTCAAGACGCTGAGCAGAAGAAACAAGCTGACGGCCTGTTGGCATTCATGACGCCAATCGCCAAAGCGTTCATGACTGAAGTGGGCTTCGAGTCCGCTAACCACGGCGTGCAAATCTACGGTGGCCACGGTTTCATCGCTGAGTGGGGCATGGAGCAGAACGTTCGCGACAGCCGTATTTCCATGCTGTACGAAGGCACCACCGGTATTCAGGCGCTGGACCTGCTCGGTCGCAAAGTGTTGATGACTCAGGGCGAAGCACTCAAAGGCTTCACCAAGATCGTCCACAAGTTTTGTCAGACCAACGAAGGCAATGAAGCGGTTAAAGAGTTCGTTGAACCTTTGGCTGCGCTGAACAAAGAGTGGGGCGAGCTGACCATGAAGGTCGGTATGGCTGCCATGAAAGACCGTGAGGAAGTCGGTGCCGCTTCGGTCGATTACCTGATGTATTCCGGTTATGCCTGCCTGGCCTATTTCTGGGCTGACATGGCGCGCCTGGCGGCTGAAAAACTGGCTGCTGGCACCACTGAAGAAGCGTTCTACACCGCCAAGCTGCAAACGGCGCGCTTCTACTTCCAGCGTATCTTGCCGCGTACCCGTACTCACGTGGTCACCATGCTGTCGGGCGCTAACAACCTGATGGACATGAAAGAGGAGAACTTCGCACTGGGTTATTAAGCCTTTCAGGCAATTACCGCCCCTACAAAAGCCGCTTCTCTCTCGGGGGACGCGGCTTTTTTGCGTCTGGTAGGTATCAATTAAACAGTCAACTTCCCGGGCTTGCGGCCGTTAAAGAGGATTAGTCAGGTATTTGGTGTCATGTAGGTGCGTATCTAAAAGGATAAAGGCACAATGCCATCTACCGTCTCATGTCGGGTAGGAGCCATCCTCTTTTGCAGCGTTTCTCTGCCGCACGTTTCAGTCATTTCCTTCCCTCGCTGCTGTTGCTGCTGGCGGGGTTAGCGGCCGCGTATGTAAAAGATCTCAACGTGTTTTTCACCTCGCTGTTTAATGTGCTCCCAACATTGGTGTTGCTGTTGGGTGGGGCTTATTGCGCGGTCTATCGGCGTCAGCGCGAGCTGTTTCTGATGATCACCGTGTACATCGCTTATTTCCTGCTTGATACCCAAACCGATTATTACCGCGACAATGGCAAAGTGCGCGAAGACGCCGCCGTTACTTTCCACTTGTGCAGTTTGTTGCTGCCACTGCTTTATGGCCTGTTCGCTGGATGGGAAGAGCGCACGCATCTGTTCCGCGATATGGTTGCGCGGTTTGCGGTGTTACTGGCGTTCGGCAGCGTTGCGTTGGCGCTGGAACAAAGCTTCCCGCAGGCACTGTTGGCGTGGTTAGCCGAGATCCGATGGCCCACCTTGCATGGCAACTGGATGAGCCTGATTCAGTTGGCCTATCCGGTGTTCTTCGTCGCTTTCTTGCTGGTGATCGTGCAGTACGTGCGCAAGCCCCGGCCCCTGCATGCTGCGCAAATCGTCGGTTTGATCGGTCTGTTCTGGGCGCTGCCAAAAACGTTCATCTTGCCCTTCACGTTAAACATCATGTGCAGCCAAGTGATGCTGATGATCGCGGCCGCAGTGGCCCATGAAGCGTATCAAATGGCCTTCCGCGATGAACTCACCGGATTGCCCGGCCGCCGCGCGCTCAACGAGCGTCTGCAACGGTTGGGGCGCAATTACGTGCTGGCCATGGCCGACGTTGATCACTTCAAGAAATTCAACGACACACACGGCCATGATGTCGGCGATCAAGTGCTGCGACTGGTAGCGAGTAAGTTGTCAAAAGTAACCGGCGGCGGGCGGGCTTACCGTTATGGCGGCGAAGAGTTTGCCCTGGTCTTTGCCGGCCAAACGCTGGAAGAGTGCACGCCGCACCTGGATCTGATCCGCGAAGCCATCGCCACGTACAGCATCAAGCTGCGTCATGACGACCGCCCGAATGACGACCAGCAAGGCCGTCAGCGCAGGATCGGCGCGCAAGCCTCCAGCGTGTCAGTCACTGTCAGCATCGGCGTAGCCGAACGGCAGTTGGATCAGCGTACGCCCGAGGAAGTACTCAAATCCGCTGACCAGGCGCTGTACAGTGCCAAGGGCGCTGGCCGAAATTGCGTGGTCGCGCATGGCCAGAACCGGCGTGGCGCGGTGCGTATGGCCCGCGCTGCCAGTTAAGTTATGAGCGTGCATTCAGCGTCTGGACTGTGATTGTTCGGGCCCTCTTCGCGCAGTAGGTTGGGTCATCTGCTGCCGGAGGAATGACCATGCCTGAGTACAAAGCCCCCTTGCGCGACATGCGCTTTTTGATCGACAACGTGTTCGATTTCCCCGCCCATTACCAGTCCATCGGCGCCCATGACGTCAGCCCGGACATGGTCAGTGCGATCCTCGAAGAAGGCGCCAAGTTCTGCGAGCAAGTGTTGTCGCCATTAAACCGCCCAGGCGATGAAGAAGGCTGCCATTTCGATAAGGGCGTTGTTACCACCCCCAAAGGTTTCAAAGAGGCGTTCGCCCAGTACGTTGAAGGCGGCTGGCATGGCCTGGCTGCGGATCCTGCGTATGGAGGGCAAGGTTTACCGCTGTCGTTGGGGTTGGTCATCAGCGAGATGATCGGGTCGAGCAACACGTCATGGGGCATGTATCCAGGACTGACTCATGGCGCGATGTCGGCGATCCACACCCACGGCACCGAAGAGCAAAAACAAGCCTACCTGACCAAGCTCACCGAGGGCGAGTGGACTGGGACCATGTGCCTGACCGAGGCCCACTGCGGGACCGACCTGGGCATTATTAAAACCCGTGCCGTGCCCCAGGCCGACGGCAGTTACGGTATTTCGGGCAGCAAGATATTCATCTCCGCTGGCGAACACAACATGAGCCAGAACATCGTCCATTTGGTATTGGCGAAGCTGCCAGATGCGCCAGCCGGTACCCGAGGTATCTCACTGTTCATCGTGCCCAAGTTTTTGCCCGACGCGGCGGGTGATGCAGGGCAGCGCAATGGCGTGTCGTGCGGTTCCATCGAACACAAGATGGGGATCAAGGCGTCGGCCACCTGTGTAATCAACTTCGATAACGCGACGGGCTATTTGATCGGTGAGGCCAATAAGGGCCTCAATTGCATGTTCACCATGATGAACCACGCGCGTCTGGGCACCGGTATGCAGGGCCTGTGTTTGGGCGAGGCCAGTTTTCAGGGCGCGATCAAATACGCCAATGAGCGCTTGCAGATGCGTTCACTGACCGGCCCCAAGGCACCGGACAAAGTCGCTGATCCGATCATCGTCCATCCTGACGTCCGCCGTATGTTGCTGACTATGAAAGCCTTCAACGAAGGCAATCGCGCGTTGACCTACTTCACCGCGCAGATGCTCGACACTGCGCACATGAGCAGTGACGCTGGTCAGCGTGATGAGGCTGAAAACCTCTTGGCGTTTCTCACGCCAATCTGCAAAGCGTTCATGACCGAGACCGGTTTGGAAGTCACCAATCTCGGGATGCAGGTGTTTGGTGGTCATGGATTTATTCGTGAGTGGGGCATGGAGCAGTTGGTCCGAGACTGCCGAATTGCGCCGATCTACGAAGTCACCAACGGTATCCAGGCGCTCGACCTGCTGGGCCGTAAAGTGCTGGGCAGCCAAGGCAAGTTACTGCGCGGGTTTACTAAAATCGTGCATAAGTTTTGCGAAGCCAATGCCGAACATCCGCAACTCAAAGGCTTTGTCGCTCAGCTCAATGGTCTGAATAAACAGTGGGGCGAACTGACCACCAAGATTGGCATGGCGGCGATGAAAAACCCTGACGAAGTGGGCGCGGCCGCGCTGGATTACTTGATGTACAGCGGTTACATCATCCTTGGCTATCTGTGGTTGCGCATGGCGTTGGTGGCCCAAGCCCAACTGGATAATGGCAGCGGCGACGCGGCCTATTGCCAGGGCAAACTGGCAACCTGCGAGTTTTACTTTAAGCGCCTTCTGCCACGCACCACCGCCCATCAGGCGGCGATTGAGGCGGGCAGTGATTGCCTGATGCAATTACCCGCGGAGATGTTTGCTTTATAGGATTTTGTGACCGGATTATATTATTTGGTCACGCACTGACCCTATGTGTCGCAAATGGTGTTCGGGTACACTCGGAGCCTTCGTTTCAACGGCTCAATTTCCGCGAGGTTTGCCATGGCTGACTATAAAGCGCCCCTGCGCGATATGCGTTTCGTCCTCAATGAGGTTTTCGACGTTGCCAAGCTCTGGGCTCAACTGCCGGCATTAGCTGAAACAGTCGACGCCGAAACGGTAGAAGCAATTCTTGAAGAGGCGGGCAAAGTCACCAGCAAAAGCATCGCGCCACTAAGCCGCGCCGCCGATGAAGAAGGCTGCCACTGGAACGACGGCGTCGTCACCACTCCGGCGGGTTTTGTGCAGGCTTATCAGACTTACGCTGAAGGCGGTTGGGTTGGTGTGGGCGGCGATCCTGAATTTGGCGGGATGGGCATGCCCAAAGCCGTTTCTGCGCAAGTTGAAGAGATGATCAACTCGTCCAGTCTGGCGTTCGGCTTGTACCCAATGCTGACCTCCGGTGCGTGCGTATCGATCAACACCCACGCCAGCGAAGAGCTGAAAGCGATCTACCTGCCAAACATGTATTCAGGGGTTTGGGCCGGCTCCATGTGCTTGACCGAGTCCCACGCGGGCACCGATTTGGGGATCATTCGCACCAAGGCTGAGCCCCAGGCGGACGGATCGTACAAGGTCAGCGGCACCAAGATTTTCATCACCGGCGGCGAGCACGACCTGACGGAAAACATCATTCACTTGGTCTTGGCGAAACTGCCGGACGCGCCTGCGGGGCCTAAAGGTATTTCGTTGTTCCTGGTGCCCAAGTTCATGGTCAATGCCGACGGTAGCCTGGGCGCGCGTAACCCCGTCACCTGCGGTTCCATCGAACACAAAATGGGCATCCAGGCGTCCGCGACCTGCGTGATGAACTTCGATGAAGCGGTGGGTTATCTGGTTGGTGAGCCGAACCGTGGTTTGGCGGCGATGTTTACCATGATGAACTACGAGCGTCTGGGCGTCGGCATTCAAGGCCTGGCCTCTGGCGAGCGTTCGTATCAAAACGCAATCGAATATGCCCGCGATCGACTGCAAAGCCGTTCGCCTACCGGTGCGAAAGCCAAGGACAAGGTGGCTGATCCGATCATTGTTCACCCGGACGTGCGTCGCATGCTGTTGACCATGAAAGCGTCTAACGAAGGCGGGCGTGCATTTTCCACCTACGTGGCGATGCAACTGGACACGGCGAAATTCAGCGAAGACCCAGTTACGCGCAAACGTGCTGATGATCTAGTGGCTTTGCTGACGCCTGTGGCCAAAGCGTTTCTTACCGACCTTGGGTTGGAAACCACAGTACACGGCCAGCAGGTGTTCGGCGGTCACGGTTTTATTCGCGAGTGGGGCCAAGAGCAACTGGTGCGCGATGTACGTATCACGCAGATCTACGAAGGCACCAACGGCATTCAAGCGTTGGACTTGGTTGGGCGCAAAATTGTGGGCAATGGCGGCGCGTATTACGCCCTATTCGCCGACGAGATTCGCCAATTCACCGCCGCTGCTGGTAGCGAGATGGCTGAGTTCACCAAGCCGTTGAACGCAGCGCTGGATAACCTCGACGAATTGACCGATTGGGTCCTGGATCGATCCAAGACCGACGCTAATGAAATTGGCGCAGCGTCCGTCGAATATCTGCATGCATTTGGCTACACGGCGTACGCCTACATGTGGGCGTTGATGGCTCGCGCGGCGTTGGGCAAAGAAACACAGGACGATTTTTACGCCAGCAAACTGGGAACTGCCCGCTTCTATTTTGCGCGATTGTTGCCCCGCATCCATTCCTTGAGTGCATCGGTCAAAGCCGGCAGCGAATCGTTGTTTTTGCTGGATGCGTCTCAATTCTAAAACGTGTCGGACAGGTCTGACGCTATGTAAGCAATTGCTTACATAGCGTGCTGCTGTTTACCCTCTATCCCTTGAATGGATCCAAAGCTAATCTACTTAACAAGGACGTAGCGCAGGAAGCGCAAAAAACACAACAGGGACACGTAGGGATGCCTGCCAGGATGGTGGGGAGAAAAGGATGTCAGGGAAACAGTCTGCAAAACCCCGCTTCGGCGGGGTTTTCTTTTTGTGCGCGATTTAGCGACCCGTTCCTCCTTCCTCCAGCAGCGACCGTAGCAACTCCAGCGTGGGTTGATGACGTTGCGCATCTCGATACACCAGCCCGACCTTGAGCGGCACACGCGGCTCGGTCAGCGGTTTCCACAACAACGATGCAGTGTTCTGAATCCGCTGTACCCGCCCCGGCATCACCGTCGCCAGCGTGGTATTGATCAGGCTGTCGAGTATTCCGGTCATGCTATTGAGTTCGGCTTGCACGTGGGGGCGACGACCTAAAATAGCCAGTTGTGCCTGCCAGAGTTGCCGCACTTGATACTCCTCACTGAGCAACAGCATTGGCAACTCTGCCGCCTGACTGACCGACACTTTTTTGAACTCGCGCAGCGGGTGTGCGGCGGGTATGACCAGTTGCAGCTCGTCTTCGTAAAGTAACAGGCTGTGCAGGCCGGGCTGGTGAGCGGGTAAAAAGCTGATACCGATATCCAGCGCACCGTTGAGTAAGCGCCGCTCTATCTCCAGCCCCGACAATTCAAAAATTTGCACCACCAGATGTGGCTGAGCCTTGCGCAGTTGCTCCAGCAGTTGCGGCACCAGATTGAGTACCGTTTGCAGCACTCCAATCGCCAGTGTTCGGACCGATTCTCCACGAAAGTTGCGCAGCGCATCGCGGGCCCGTTGCATCCCTTCAAGCAATGGCAGTGCATGGTTGTACAACGTGTGGGCCGCTAATGTTGGCAGTAAGCGTTTACTGGTGCGCTCGAACAAACTCACATCC
>NZ_JAMFRV010000606.1 GCF_026224925.1 Pseudomonas sp.
CTGAGTGATATTGATTGAAAAGTGACCAATTGACGCCGCGCCTTGTGGGGCGGGGCCTGCAGGTGAATATGCTCAGCTTATCCACAGCCAGGCCCACAGTGGATGTGGGCAATTATTGTCACGCCTCTAAAACCCGATGCAACACAATGCGCCCGCGGCTGATGTCTGCCAGTTGGCGTTGAAAGACGTCAACCAGTTCTGGACCCAGTGAGATTTGCAGTTCGACGCCATTGGCGGTAAACGTTTCATCCACCATCAGCCCACTCAGCTCCGCCAAGCGCAATCTAACCAACGCCAGCTCACTAAAGTTGCAATCGAAGCTCAGCGCCACGCGATGAATAAGCGCCACGCGCTCGGCCTGTTGCAGGCACTTATTGGCGCCGCCTCCGTACGCGCGTGCCAAACCACCGGTGCCCAGCTGGATGCCGCCGTACCAACGGATAACCAACACCACCACTTGATCGAATTCCTGCGCCTCTATGGCCGCCAGAATGGGTCGGCCTGCTGTGCCGCCGGGCTCGCCGTCATCACTGCTGCGGTATTGATCGGCGAGTTTCCACGCCCAGCAATTGTGCGTGGCGTTGAGGTCGCTGTGTTGTTCAATGAATGTTTGGGCGTCGGTAGCGCTGGTAATCGGCGCTGCCAAGGTGATGAAACGGCTTTTGCGAATCTCTTCCCGATATTCGCAGAGGCCGACGAGGCTAAAAGGCATGACCAGGTTCCAGCTAGTTGGCCGGAGGCGTCAGCCCACAACCTTTGAGAATGATGCGAATCAAGTTGTCGCCAGCGTCTTCCATGTCCTGTTTAGTCAGGCGTGTGCGGCCGGTTACGCGGCAGATCTGCGTCGCGAAGTCCGCGTAATGCTGTGTGCTGCCCCACAGCAAAAAGATCAGGTGCACCGGATCGACCGGGTCCATTTTGCCTGCATCGATCCAGGTCTGAAAGACGGCTGCCCGGCTTTGGAACCAGGCGCGGTAGTCTTGGCTGAAATACTCATTCAGGCACTCCCCGCCGCTAATGATTTCCATCGCGAAAATCCGCGAAGCTTGAGGCTGGCGCCGGGAGAACTCCATTTTGGCACGTATGTAGCGGGTCAACGCCTCAGCGGGATCGTCCTCACCACTGAGCGCGTTAAAGGTGCTGTCCCACAGTTCAAGGATGTTGCTCAAGACAGCGATATACAGCCCTAGCTTGTTGGTGAAGTAGTAATGCAGGTTGGCTTTAGGCAAGCCCGCATTTTGCGCAATGGTGTTCATGCTGGTGCCCTTGAAGCCGTGACGCGCGAACTCGTCTTCAGCGGCTTTAATAATCGTCTCTTCGTTTTTCTGACGAATACGGCTGGCAGGTTTAGCGACGGCGTTGTCGCTGTGCGCTGGGACTTCAAAGGTCATGGGCTGTTCCGAACGGAATATGGGCTGCGTCCTGTGAACTGATAACGCACCCGCGTCGATCCGACAAGTGGTTGTGGTGCAAATTATTGCTCCAATGCTTCTGTTTTTGTTTCGCAATCGCCTGCTGCACTAGGTAAGCGACGCTCTGGCAAGAGCAAGGACATGACAATGGCCGTGATGCCGCCACTGGTGATGGGCGAGTCAAACAGGGTCTGAATCATTTTCGGCAAATGGCTGAGCAATGTCGGTTGCGCTGCGATGCCAAGACCCACGCCGAAAGACACGGCAATGATCAGCATGCTGCGGCGGTCCAACGGTGCTTGAGACAAAATGCGCACACCGGCGGCGGCGACACTGCCGAACATCACCAGCGTAGCGCCACCCAACACCGGTTTCGGTATCTGCTGCAGCAACGCGCCGATCATCGGGAACAGTCCGAGGATGAACAACAGCAGTCCGATATACAGACCGATATAGCGACTGGCAACGCCGGTCAGTTGAATGACACCGTTGTTCTGAGCAAAGGTGGTGTTGGGAAAAGCACCCAACGTCGCGGCGATCAGGCAGCTTACGCCATCGCCTAGGACGCCGCCTTTGAGTCGCGTAATGTAGCTGGGGCCAGTGATGGGTTGGCGTGACAACATGCAGTTGGCGGTCAGGTCGCCAACGGTTTCGATGGTGCTGATTAAGTAGATCAATGCAATCGGAACGAAGGCTGTCCAATCGAAGCTGAAGCCGAACTTGAAGGGCACTGGCACGTTGATAATAGGTCCGCTCGTTATGGCATGGGGTATCAGTTTTCCAAAAAACCATGCCGCTACGCTGCCCAGCGCCAAGCCCAGAATAATTGCCGAGAGACGTACCCATGGGGTATTTGAGCGGTTAAGCAGAACGATGACCAGCAACACGAACACGCCGAGCCCAAGGTTTAACGGTTCACCGAAATCTGTTGCTTGGAATCCACCGCCCAGATCCGTAACACCGACATTGATCAGGCTCACACCAATCAGTGTGATCACGATACCGGTTACCAGTGGCGTGATTACTTTATGCAACTGGCCGATAAACCGACTGAGCACTATCTGGACCAAGGCTCCGAAAAAGCACAGGCCAAAGATCATCGCCAAGATGTCTTCGGGGCCGCCACCCCGCTGTTTGACCATAAACCCTGCCGACAGAATTGCGCCCAGAAATGAAAAGCTGGTGCCTTGTAGACAGATCATGCCTGCGCCAATACCGAAAGGGCGGCGAGCCTGTATGAAGGTTCCTATGCCAGAAACCATCAAGGCGGTGCTGATCAAGTAGGGCAGGTAAGCCGTCAGTCCCAGAGCGGAGGCGATGACCAATGGCGGTGTAATGATGCCAACGAAGCTGGCGAGTACGTGTTGCAAAGCAGCAAGCAAGGCCGGTAGCGGTTTGGGCCGGTCATTCAACCCGAATATCAGATCTGTGTGAGGTGAAGACTCTGGCTGCATGGCGCTCTCTCGGTGCGGTTAAATACGATTGAGTCGAACTACTGCAAAAAGCTGTCCATGTGTTCAGTTAATTAATCTTTTTTTATATATAAACTTAATTAAATCAACGATTTAAATAGGTTTATAGCTATTCCTTCCTTTTAAGCGCGTGTTGCCTATGCGTGTGTCGCGCATCAACGTGTGGCCGCCAAGCTGTCGAGGAAACTTTCCAGCACCAGATGAGGGCGTCGGCCTTTACGGGTGACTGAGGCCAGCGTCAGGTCGTAAAAGCGAGTTGCGGGTTTGAGCGCACGCAGGCGGCCTTGCTGAACCCACTCGTTGGCATAGTGATCCGGTAAGTAGCCGATATAGCGCCCCGTCAGAATCAGGAATGCCATGCCTTCCCGGTCCGAGGCGCTGGCAGTGCAGGTGAGTGCCTGGTAATGCGCCTGAATGTCGGCAGGCAATCTGAACGTTGGCGCGATGGCGTCTTGCGCATCCAGTCGTGGATCATCCAGCGCAGCATCATCCATATAGAAGAGCGGATGACCCACCGCACAATAAAGCAGTGACCGCTCGCTGTAGAGCGGCTGATACTCAAGTCCTGACAGTGCGCTGGCCTGCGGCACTACACCGACGTGTAGACGTCCATCGAGCACACCTTGCTCGACTTCATTGGGTGCGATCATGCGGATGTGGATATGCACGTCCGGCCCGCGTTCCTTTAGTTGGGCCAGTGCGTGGGTGATGCGCATGTGGGGGAGGGTAACGAGGTTGTCGGTCAGGCCAATATTCAGCTCGCCGCGCAGATGTTGATGCAGGCCGTTGACCTCGGTACGAAAACTTTCCAGGGCACTTAATAGTTGCAGCGCCGATTGATAGACCTCGCGGCCCTCTTCAGTCAGGGAAAATCCACCCCGGCCCCGCTGACACAGGCGCAAACCAAGGCGCTGTTCCAAGTCGCTCATTTGTTGGCTGATAGCCGAACGGCCGATACCAAGCGCCCCCTCGGCAGCCGAGAAGCCTCCGCACTCGACTACGCTTCTAAAGATACGCAGCAGTCGAACATCAAAGTCGCTGACTTGGGCCAGTGGATCGGGTCGATGGCTGCTTATAAGTTTACTCATGGGCTACCTGAAGATTGCTAAAGCTGGATTTTCAGAACTTTATGCCTGTGGCAACTTAGCTGCAACAACGCGGCTCAATACGCTGCTCCTATCGCCCGTGAGGTATTTGCATCCATGGATCATCCCGAAATCGCTGAAACATCGTTGGCCAGCCAGTTGAAGCTTGATGCTCACTGGATGCCTTACACCGCCAACCGCAGTTTTCAGCGCGATCCTCGGATGATCGTTGCGGCGCATGGCAGCTACCTGACGGACGATCAAGGTCGCAAAATCTACGATTCGTTGTCTGGGCTGTGGACCTGCGGCGCCGGTCATACGCGCAAAGAGATTCAGGAAGCGGTCTCACGGCAACTGGGGACTCTCGACTACTCGCCTGCGTTCCAATACGGTCACCCTTTGTCGTTTCAGTTGGCTGAAAAGATCATTGAGCTAACACCTGGCAATTTGAATCACGTCTTCTATACCAACTCCGGTTCTGAATGTGCGGACACGGCAGTGAAGATGGTGCGGGCTTACTGGCGACTGAAAGGGCAGGCCACGAAGACCAAAATGATTGGCCGCGCCCGTGGTTACCATGGGGTCAACGTCGCGGGTACAAGTTTGGGCGGGGTTAACGGCAACCGCAAAATGTTTGGGCAGTTGATGGATGTCGATCATCTGCCGCACACCTTGCTGGCCAGTAACGCTTATTCGCGAGGTATGCCTGAGCTGGGCGGTATCGCGCTAGCAGACGAAATGCTTAAGCTGATCGAGCTGCACGATGCCTCGAACATCGCCGCTGTTATCGTCGAGCCCATGGCGGGTTCGGCAGGTGTATTGGTGCCGCCGCAGGGCTATTTGAAGCGTCTTCGTGAGATCTGCGATCAGCACAACATCTTGCTGATCTTCGATGAGGTTATTACCGGGTTTGGTCGTACAGGTTCGATGTTTGGTGCGGACAGCTTCGGCGTGACGCCGGATTTGATGTGCATTGCCAAGCAAATCACCAATGGCGCTATCCCTATGGGAGCGGTGATTGCCAGCAGTGAGATCTATCAGACGTTCATGAATCAGCCGACGCCGGAGTATGCGGTCGAATTCCCACACGGCTACACCTACTCTGCGCACCCTGTTGCGTGTGCGGCTGGCCTCGCTGCACTGGAGTTGTTGCAGCGGGAGAACCTCGTTCAGCAGGTTGCAGAGGTTGCGCCGCATTTCGAGAAGGCATTGCACGGTATCAAGGGTGCGAAAAACGTCGTTGATATCCGCAACTATGGGTTGGCGGGTGCAATCCAGATCGCGCCTCGCGACGGTGATGCCATCGTGCGTCCTTACGAAGCGGGGATCAAACTCTGGAAGGCTGGCTTCTATGTGCGCTTCGGCGGTGACACGCTGCAGTTCGGGCCTACCTTTAACAGCAAGCCACAGGATCTCGATCGTTTGTTCGACGCAGTGGGCGAGGTGCTGAACCAAATCGACTGATCCTCTGCCTTCTATATAGAAGCGCGGCATATGAAGGGGGAGCTATAGAGCTTTCCCCTTTTTTATACCGGTGTGTTCTACCAATGTGTCGTTTTTTGAATTTAGCTATTGACGTAACTTTTTCTGGGCCTATAATTCGCACCTCTTCCGGAGCAGATGAAACGGAAACTCCTTGGTAATCAATGAGTTATCCAGTTTGTTAGCGAGGAAGAGGCTTTGATCGCGGTGATCGAAAGCGGTGAAAAAAGGCAGTTGACAGCGAGTTGAAACGCTGTAGAATTCGCCTCCCGCTAA
>NZ_JAMFRV010000607.1 GCF_026224925.1 Pseudomonas sp.
GGGCTGATCTGTGACCGGTCATCGCCACCGCATTTCCCAGTCGGCTACAAACAATCACGTCCCTCAGTCGGCGGTTACCACGGCAATCGGGCAACTTGAAAGACTTACACTTGAGGGACATCGCTTTCTTGAGCGAACGCAGACAATCCTCAACGCCGTGCAGGATGCGGTGAGTGAACCGCTTGGAGGTTCCACTTCTTTGGCGGGGGTGGTCAGAGTCGGGGCTAGCGTTTAGAACCGGATCAATGGAAGCTCTTCGAGAATTGGTCGCGAACGGTTTTGGAGTAACGGCCGTCTCACAGCTCCCTATTCAGGTTTTGCGCGTATGAAAGAGGAACAACCCAATGAGTAAGGTTTCCCTGGCCGCGGATGAACAAGATCTGCCAAGACCTGAGGCGATCAGTTTGCGCGAAGCGTTCTGGTTCTGGCTGAAGCTGGGTTTTATCAGCTTCGGCGGGCCTGCGGGGCAGATCTCAATCATGCATCAGGAGTTGGTAGAGCGTCGGCGCTGGATTTCAGAAAGACGATTTCTGCATGCCCTCAACTACTGCATGTTGCTCCCAGGACCAGAGGCTCAGCAGTTGGCCACCTATATCGGTTGGCTGATGCATCGAACCTGGGGTGGAGTGATCGCCGGGCTGCTCTTTGTACTGCCCTCGCTGTTTATCCTGATTGCATTGTCCTGGATGTATATCGCCTTCGGTGAGGTACCGGTGGTGGCGGGACTTTTCTATGGCATCAAACCCGCCGTGACAGCCATCGTGGTGCAGGCAGCTCATCGAATCGGCTCGCGCGCGCTGAAGAATAATTGGCTGTGGGCAATAGCAGCGGCTTCGTTCACCGCAATATTTGCGTTTAATGTCCCTTTCCCGCTGATCATTCTGGGGGCGGCTTCAGTTGGCTATCTTGGAGGTCGTTTTGCGCCTGAGAAGTTCAGAACCGGGGGCCATAGCGCCGCCAAAAAGTCCTATGGCCTGGCGTTGATTGACGACGACACCCCGTCGCCTGAGCATGCCCGATTCAGCGGGTTGAAACTGCTGATGTTGATGCTCATCGGTGCTGCACTGTGGGCTTTGCCAATGGGCATCTTGACTGCACTCTTTGGCTGGGAAGGCACCTTGACCCAAATGGGCTGGTTCTTTACCAAAGCGGCATTGCTGACGTTTGGCGGCGCCTACGCCGTGCTCCCCTATGTCTACCAAGGCGCGGTTGGTCACTACGGCTGGCTAACGCCAACACAAATGATTGATGGCCTGGCTCTGGGGGAAACCACTCCTGGGCCGCTGATCATGGTGGTGGCCTTCGTCGGTTTCATCGGCGCTTATGTCCTACAGGTGTTCGGTGTCGACCATGTATTTCTCGCCGGAGCCGTCGCCGCCACTCTGGTGACGTGGTTCACCTTCCTGCCTTCGTTCCTGTTCATTCTCGCCGGTGGCCCGCTGGTGGAAGCAACTCACAACGAACTCAAATTCACCGCACCGCTCACCGCGATTACTGCGGCGGTAGTTGGGGTGATTCTCAATCTAGCGTGCTTCTTCGGCTATCACGTGCTGTGGCCCAAAGGGTTCAGCGCCAGCCTGGACTGGCCATCAGCACTCATCGCGATTGCAGCGGCAATTGCCTTGTTTCGCTTCAAGCGCGGCGTCATTCAGGTACTGACTGCCTGCGCGCTCATCGGCGTGGCAGTGCACCTGTTGCGCTAGGAGAGCTTGGCTAGGTGTCAGTACCGATGCAAAACTGACCCACTTGGGTAAAATCGCGCATCATGGCCGCAGTCAGCTAAAGGGAAACGTTTATGCGCGTTATATCGTCCACTATTAGTGTTGCCATGTTGTCGCTGGGTTTGCTGTTTGCCGCCACCGCTGTGGCGAGTGAGGAAACCCAGCTAGTCGAATCGATTAATGCCTACCGCAGCCAGTTGCAGCGTTGCGCAGGTGGGGTCTCCCACGAGCTGCCGCCACTGACAGCTGATCCGCGCTTGATCCTCCCTGCCACCGGGACTGGCGACCTGCAACAAGCGATGGCGCGTGCGGCGTATCCAATGGTCAACGTGCAAGCGATCAGCTTGTCCGGGCCGCGCGATGCGCAGTCGGCTATGCAGACGGTGCAAGAGAGCTTCTGCAAAGTTGTGCTGGACCCACAGTTCGTTGATATCGGCGTGAGCCGAGAAGGACGCGACTGGCGCATCGTGCTGGCGCGTCCATTGTTGACTGCTCGCCTCGCTACCTCGCAGGCAGAAGGACAAAAGTTACTCGAATTGGTCAACACCGCCCGTGCCCAACAGCACCAGTGCGGCACACAGTCCTTTGCCGCCACCACACCGCTGGCCTGGAATGCCATGCTGGCAACCGCAGCGGATGCTCATAGCCGAGACATGGCTAACAACAACTACTTCGATCACAAAGACCGCGACGATCACACACCGGGTGATCGGGCTGAGCTGGCGGGCTACAGTGGCCAGGAAGTCGGTGAAAACATCGCTGCCGGGCAAGACACTGGACGCAAGGTGCTGGATGGCTGGCTCGCCAGTCCGGGGCATTGCGCTAACTTAATGAACCCGCAATTTCGCGAACTTGGTGCGGCCTATGCGGCCGATCCGAAGAGTGATGCGGGGATTTATTGGACCGCTATGTTCGGGACTCAGTAAGGGGTAACTACCATGAGTACGATCAACCTATCCAAAGCGTACAGAGGCTACATCGCGTGCCTGAATGAACAGAACTGGCCCACGCTTGGAACGTTTGTCCATGACGACGTCCATTACAATGATCAGCGTATCGGGCTGTCAGGTTACCGCGAGATGCTGGAGCGGGACTTTCATCAAATCCCGGACCTGCGCTTTAACATCCAACTTCTGGTTGCCGAATCGGACCTCGTCGCCTCCCGCTTGAACTTCGATTGCACCCCACAGGGTACATTTCTTGGCCTGCCGGTAAACGGCAAAAAAGTTCGCTTCACTGAGAACGTGTTCTATCAGTTTCGAGACGGGAAAATAGAGCACGTATGGTCCGTGATCGACAAAGCGGCTATCGAGGCTCAGCTTTAGCGAAATGGCCCTCGCGTCTGCGGCCTGGGCTCATGACAGAGCCTACGCCACCCCCTCCAACTCAGCCAGCAAGTCCGGGGTAATCACCCAATCACTCGCTGTCAGATTTTCCCGCAAGTGGGCCACCGAGGACGTACCCGGAATAAGCAGGATGTTAGGCGCACGTTGCAGCAGCCATGCCAGCGCCACACACAGGGGTGATGCCCCCAGGCGCGTCGCTACGCTGGAAAGGGTTTCCGATTGCAGTGGGGTGAACCCACCCAACGGGAAGAACGGCACATAGGCGATGCCCTGCTTCCCCAAATCAGCGATGAGTTGCTCGTCATCCCGATGGGACAGGTTGTAGTGGTTCTGTACGCAGACGACGTCAGCAATGCCCTGCGCCTGCTTGACCTGGGACGCGGTGACGTTGCTCAACCCCAAGTGACGAATGAGGCCCTGGCGTTGCAGTTCAGCCAGCGCGGTGAACTGTTCTTCGATGGACCCGTCTGCAGGCGAATGCATGTTTCCCCACGCCCGAAAATTCACCACTTCCATCACGTCCAGACCCAGATTGCGCAGGTTGTCATGCACCGCCCGGACCAACTCGGCAGGGCTTTGCGCCGGATTCCATGAAGCGTCAGGCCCGCGCTGAGCGCCGACCTTGGTCACAATCACCAAGTCTTGTGCATAAGGATGCAGGGCTTCGCGAATCAGTTGGTTGGTAACATGAGGCCCGTAAAAGTCGGAGGTATCAATGTGGTTCACCCCCGCTGCCAGAGCTTCTCGCAGCACAGCAGCCGCCGCCTTCGGGTCTTTGGGGGGACCAAATACATTGGGACCCGACAACTGCATGGCGCCGTAACCCATGCGGTTAACGCTCCGGTCGCCCAGTAAGAAGGTACCTGCTTTGCTGGCATTGCTCATGTTGAGTGCCTCTATCAATGTCTGTGTGGTCCCACTATAGGCATTGACCACTCCAATGATAATAAGGTGCAATCGGCACAGGTTGTACGGGAGAGCGAACAGTGGCGACGGACATTCAAGACTTGCTGGCCTTTGTGGCCGTGGTGAACGCGGGTGGCTTTCGCGAAGGGAGCCGAGCAAGCGGCAGGTCCGCATCAAGCCTCAGCGATGCCGTCCGGCGCGTGGAAGCTCGGCTGGGCGTGCGCCTGCTTAACCGCACGACCCGCAGCGTGGCGCCGACCGAGGCCGGCGCACGGTTGATGGAACGCATAGTGCCCGCATTGGGCGAAGTCGAGTCCGCTCTGGATGTGGTCAACGACTTTCGCGACCGGCCCTCGGGCACCCTCAAACTGAACGTGCCCCTGAGCGCCGCACGGCTGGTGCTGCCATCGATCATCACACCGTTCCTGAACACTTACCCCGACATTCGCCTGGAGGTGACGGTCGAAGAGAGCTTCGTCGACATGCTCGCGGCAGGCTGTGACGCCGGCATTCGCTATGACGAGCGCCTTGAACAGGACATGATTGCAGTTCCCATCGGCCCGCGGTTTCAACGCTTCGCAACGGCGGCATCACCGGCTTACCTGAACGCCAGAGGTCGACCCGAGCACCCACGAGATTTGCTCGGACACGCCTGCCTACGCGGCAAGTTTCCCAGCGGCGCCATGCCACTCTGGGAATACCAGCGTAACGGCGAAACCGTCCGCGTCGACCCGACGGGCCCGTTGATCGTAAGGATTGGCGGCGGCGTGGACCTTGCGGTACAGGCCGCGATTGATGGCCTGGGCATTGTTTACCTGTTCGAAGACTGGCTGCGGCCCTACCTGGACAGCGGCGTACTCGAACCGGTACTCGAACCTTGGTGGCAGGACTTTACCGGACCGTTTCTCTACTACCCGGGACGCCGCTACCTGCCCTCTCCGCTGAGGGCATTTGTGGACTTCATCAAGGCAGGTCAAAACAACGAAGCCAACTCCGCCGGTAGTTGTTTGCTGGACTGATCGACCAGCATGGCGGTGTTTGTAGGGGCAGCCGAGACGGGTTCATCTGTCGGCTAGTTTGGCGATTACCTTGATTTCGAACTGGAAGCCATAGAGCCACGTGACGCCCACAGCGGTGAGCGTGGGATGCGGGGCGTTACCCCAGAACTCAGGCACCACCTCCCAGATTGTCTCGAAGGTCGATTCGGGATCAACAATGAAGACGGTTACATCAATCACGTCATCGAACGTGCAACCAGCAGTTGCCAGGATCGCGTTTAGATTGTTGAACGCGAGCCTGACCTGCTCCTGTAAGTCGGGCTCCGGAGAGCCGTCTTCATGGCTGCCGACTTGTCCCGAAACAAACAAAAACCCATTGGACTTTATCGCTGGCGAGTAGCGATTGCGTTCATAAAGTGCCTGGCGTCCGGGCGGAAAAACAACGTCACGGGTTGTCATGTCTTGCTCCTTCAACGGGTCATATCTGACCCTGATTAACGATGAAGGGACTTTAAGTAGTTGTGCCTGTCCGATAAACGAGCAACTGTAGTCATCACTGTTTGTAAAAACCAAACAATCTAAATAGCCGGGGCAGCAATGGACCGTTTTGATGCGATGCAGGCATTTGCCCGAGTTGTAGAAGCGGGCAGCTTTACCAAGGCCGCCGACACGCTGCACATGAGCAAGACCAGCGTGACGCAGTTGGTGCAGCAGTTGGAAGCACGGTTGCGTGTCAAGCTGCTCAACCGCACGACGCGCAAGGTCAATGTGACCGCCGACGGCGCCGTCTACTACGAGCGCGTGGTACGCCTGCTGGCTGAGTTAGACGATGCGGAGACCAGCTTATCCGGCGCCTCGGCGTTGCCCAGAGGTCGGCTGCGAGTGGATGTACCCAGCCCGTTGGCCAGCATGATTCTGGTGCCGGCCTTGCCTGCGTTTTACGCCCAATATCCCGACATCCAGATCGACATGGGCGTCAGTGATCGCGTCGTGGATTTGATCGGTGAAAATGTGGACTGCGTCGTGCGCGGTGGCGAGATCACCGATCAGTCTTTAATGGCACGGCGAATAGGCGATCTACAACTTGGCGTTTATGCGGCGCCGAGCTACCTGGAACGCGCCGGTACGCCCTCGCACCCACGAGAGCTGGAAGAGTCGCATCATCGTATCGTCGGCTTTCTGTGGGCGAGCACCGGCAAAGCCCTGCCGTATGCCATGCGCAGCGACGGCGAGAGTGTTCACGTACACGGTCGCCACGCGTTGTCGGTGGACGACGGCAATGCCTACATGGCGGCGGGCCTGGCCGGTCTGGGGGTTCTTTGGCTGCCAGACTACATGTCCAAGGCGCACGTAGCGCGCGGCGAGTTGGTGCCCTTGTTCGAAAACTGGCGCCTCGATCCGATGCCGCTGTACGTCGCATTTCCGCCGAACCGGCATATCAGTCTCAAACTGCGTGTGTTCATCGATTGGGTCGCTGAACTGATGGCACAGCATGCGCCGGTCGCGGGTCGACAGGTTTCATGATTGCAGTGTTGGAAGTGGAAATTGTGGCCGTTACTATCTGATCAGCAAAGTCGCCTGCGTAACTCGGTAAGCTGCGCAGTTTCGCCCAAAAATTGTCCATCAGCGGTCCAGGTGATTGCTGTAAGAAAACGATGAGGTTCGTCCCATGAGCAAAGCACCCTATGTTCCCCCGAAGGTCTGGCAAGACAATGCCCCGTCTGGCGGCCAGTTCGCCAGCATCAACCGCCCTACCGCCGGACCAACCCATGACAAGACATTGCCGATAGGCAAGCACCCGTTGCAGCTCTATTCACTGGCCACGCCCAATGGCGTGAAGGTGACCATCCTGCTCGAAGAGCTGCTGGCGCTTGGGCATACCGACGCCGAATACGACGCTTGGCTGATCCGCATCAACGAAGGCGACCAGTTCTCCAGCGGCTTTGTCGACGTCAACCCCAACTCCAAGATCCCAGCCCTTCTAGACCGCAGCGTGGAGCCGGCAATCCGCGTCTTCGAGTCTGGTTCGATCTTGCTTTATCTTGCGGAAAAGTTTGGCCACTTCCTACCCACCGATCCGGGCGGGCGCACGGAAACCCTCAACTGGCTTTTCTGGCAAATGGGCGCAGCACCCTACCTGGGCGGGGGCTTCGGGCATTTCTACGCGTATGCACCGGAGAAGCTTGAGTATCCGATCAACCGCTTCAGCATGGAGGCGAAACGTCAGTTGGACGTGCTCAATCGCCGCCTCAGCGAGAGCCCCTACCTGGCGGGCGACAGCTACACCATCGCCGACATCGCGGTCTGGCCCTGGTATGGCCAACTGGTGCGGGGCAATCTGTATTCAGCTGCCGAGTTCCTTGCCGTGCACGAATACACCCATGTATGTCGCTGGGCGGAAGACATCGCCAGCCGGCCTGCGGTGATCCGTGGACAGCGAGTCAACCGAACGTGGGGCGATGAAGCAAGCCAAGTCCCGGAGCGGCATCAGGCCGAAGACCTGGGCTGACAACCGTAGTGCTTCCTGCCGTGGCGGCGTCGGATGGCGCCTCAATCAGAAGCCGCCCCAGCGCCTTGGCATGCTCGGCAACCATGCGACCGGTTCTCGGGTGAACTGCAAGCTTAGTGCTGACCCGCCACGCGCTAGCAAATGTCACTACAGATCTCTAACCGCGCCACTTGCCATGGTAACTTCACTACCGTCGATAGAGGACCTCAAGCTCAACCATGAAAATGCCCGACATTGACGCTATCCAGGCGTTTGTCCTGGTCGCGGAGCTCAAGAGCTTCACCCGCGCCGCGGATGCTATAGGCGGCACCCAGGCAGCTATCAGCCTTAAAATAAAGCGGTTGGAAGAAACCCTTGGTCGCAAGCTGCTCGAACGCACGCCGCGGCGGGTAACGTTATCTGCTCATGGGCAGACTTTCGTAACCAGCGCACGGCGCTTGCTGGATAACTACCAGGAGGCGATGAACTGCTTTGGCACGCAAAAACGCACCCTGCGGGTGGGCGTCAGCCATCACATTGTCGGGGCCGATCTCACCCGATGGCTGCGACGTATGGCGAACGCTGACCCGGATGTTATCGTCGCCTTCAGCCTAGGTACTTCCCGGGACATGTTGGATAACTACGAGCAGGGCAAGCTTGATGTGGCCTTGATCCTGAGGCACGACAACCGACGCCAAGACGGTGACGTGATTGGCGCAGCGCGATTTGGCTGGATGGCTGCACAAGACTTCGAACTGCTGCCCGGGGAGCCTTTACCGCTGGCTATACAACCTGAGCCCTGCGGCATGCGGAGCATGGTGATGGCGGCGCTACAAACACAGAACCGCCTCTGGGAAGAGGTCTTTGTCGGCAGCGGAATTCTGGCCATCGGCGCAGCAGTGGTTGCCGGCATTGGAATAGGCGCGATGGTCGGGCGCATGGCTCCAAGCGGCTGTGTCGACGTGCAACAGCGGTTCAACCTGCCGCCCCTGCCCTCTCGTGAAGTTGTGCTCTATACCGCGCAGCGCGACGCCCAAGCGCAATCGCTGATTAATACGTTGAGCGCAGACATCTCAAACAGTTGAACTAGAAGAACAAGCGTCCAGTCCAGGCCATCATCACCGTCAGACTCACTAAACCCAGGCTGACGAGGCCGAATGCCGCGAGGTGTACAAGTACGATCATAAGAGGCTGCATTCGATACGGTTCCATATGTACTTCCTTGAGGGTTTCAGAAGCAACAGTATGGAGAGGGGAATGATGCGTGAAACAGACGTCACGGACTATTACAGTGATAAGCGTAGCGCTGGGTTTACTGCTTTCATACGATCAAGACGACTGCTTTCGAACGAGGCTTTGGAAGAAGGCTTTTCATCTATAACGAAGATCGTTATTAGGTGGTTGCGCATGAAGTAACGGCGGTCACAACAGCGGGCACACTTGCGCCGCTCGCTCGGCAAGCGCACTTCGCAGTATCTGTATCTGAGCAACACGCTCGTCCAGCAAAGCGATTTTCTGTGCGAACAACTCCGCCAGAAGATCGCTGGACACACCTACGGTACTCCACAGCAGTGGCAGATTTTCACCGATCTCCGCCAAGGAAAACCCTAACTGTTGCGCCAGCTTGATATACCCCACCAGTTGCAATGTTTCCTGCGGGTAGAGCCGATAGCCATTGGCAGTGCGCTGAGGGTTTATCAGGCCCCTCTCCTCATAAAACCGCAAAGCGTCCACGGAAACGCCCGTGCGCTTTGCTACATCACCGATTCTCATGCTCATGGTTTCTCGTATTGACTCTGGACCTTACACCAGACTTTAGCCTGCGAATCCAAACTGTGAGGGATGAATATGATCAACGCAAATCACAATCTGAAAATTGTTCGCGCTAGCGCCTGGTACGACTTGGGGGCAACAGCGGTTTTTATTACACCGTGGACGGCAGCGCTTTGTATGAAAGGCTTCGCAGTGCTATCAGAGTTCTTGAGGCTAGACCGCTCAGTCCCAACGCTAGACGTCACGCAAATGCTCTTCGCCAACTTGCTGGGCAGCGTAGTAGTCGTCTGGTCGATTTGGCGACTAAGGCATCCAAGCCGCACCGTGGGGCTCTATGACGCACTGGCCAGAGGCTTGTTTGCTTCGTGGCAGCTCTATGCAGTTACCAATGGAGCGAGCTTTCTGATTCTGGGATTTACGTTTATGGAGGTGGCCTTCGCAATAGCCCAGAGCATACCTGTGACGGATGAGCCGAAGTTGTGCACTCGTGCACGGCCTGGGCCTAACGCTGCATCCAGCTGGCAGGCATCGGGCGGGCGTAACCGTTGATACCCACGGTGCACGCACGCTCTTAGTCTGTTTCACACAGCACATCGATGAGCCCGCGCCACGGGCCGCTAACGGAAAAAACAGCGAACGGTGAATTATTTAGTGTTTCGTTGTATCTGATGCGATAGAGCTCGTGCCACCGCATCGCTAGCGTGGAAACCGAGCGAAGTTCGTTTGCCTCCGCGCCATGCATGGGGTCAGCGGTTTGTGAAAAGATGGGTCGGCTACAGGGTAACTTAGATGAAATTACGTAAAAACAAAGTCAGTCCCATTGGATTGAAGGACATCACCATTGTCGACGACGTCAAGATGCGCAAGGCAATCACCGCCGCAGCACTAGGCAACGCAATGGAGTGGTTTGACTTTGGCGTCTATGGCTTTGTCGCCAATGTGCTCGGCAAGGTATTTTTCCCTGGCGTCGACCCCAGCTTGCAGATGATCGCGGCGTTGGCCA